>CAZUWC010000183.1:0-4643 GCA_964623935.1 uncultured Halobacteriales archaeon | reverse complement strand
GGCGGGTTCGTGGTCCGTTCCCATGCCTGGATACGTCCCCCGTTGCGACTACGCCGACTAAAGCCGTTCCCATCGTTCCCGGCAGTGGGAACGCCGGGCGGAGTCAGGAACGCTCTTCGAGATCTTCTCGCCGGTCGATATCACGGCGGACGCCGGGGTCGTCGACGGGCACGAGCGTGCCGACGTCCTCGACGATGTCCCGACCGCCACGGTCGCCGGTCACGTCCCCGAGCGCCTCGAAGTGTTCGCTGTCGAACAGCACCGGGTTGCCCCGCTGTCCCTCATAGGCAGGTGCCAGCACCGTCCCCTCCCCGTCGGTGTAGGCCGACAGGAGTGTCTCGACGGTCTCGGGATCGACGGCGGGCATGTCCCCGAGCGCGAAGACGGCGGCGTCCCAGTCGCGCTCGCGGGCAGCCTCGACGCCCACCGCGACGGACGTGCTCTGTCCCTCGGCGTACTCGGGGTTGTACCGCGTCGTCGGGTCCAGTCCGTCGAGCGCGTCCGCGACAGTCTCGGACTCGTGACCCAGGACGGCCACGACTCCGTCGAGGGACGACTCAACGAGCGGCTCTGCCGCCTGGCGGACGAGGGGGACGCCGTCGATCTCGGCCAGCAGTTTGTTCCCGCCCTCGAAGCGCGTACCCATCCCCGCCGCGAGGAGCACGCCGCCGACGGTTCCGGCCATCCGTTGTCAGGCGACGATGTGCCAGTCGTCCTGGTACTCCTCGAGGACCGCCTTCGAGTGCTCGTCGAGGGGGTGCTCGCGGTCGGGGACGTCGATCTCGTAGTCGGGCTCGAACAGCTTGGTCGTGAAGTAGCGGTGCCCGGTGTCACAGATGATCGTCACGATCTCGTCCAGTTCCGGCCGTTCCTTGGACAGACGGACGGCTCCATCGATGTTGGCGCCGCTGGAGATGCCACAGAAGATACCCTCTTGCTCGGCGAGCGCACGGGAGCGTTCCAGGGCGGCGTCACTCTCGACGGCCACGACGCCGTCCATCAGTTCGGGGTTCAAGTTCTCGGGGACGAACCCGTCGCCGATGCCCTCGATCTCGTGGGTGCCCCACTCCCGACAGGAGAGCAGGGGTGCCTCGGCGGGTTCGAGGGCATAGAGTGCGGTCCCGGGGTCCTCCTCCCGGAGCGTCCTGCCGACGCCCGTCAGGGTGCCGCCGGTGCCCTGTCCGGCGAGGAAGGCGTCCGGCGCGCCGCCGATCTGGTCCAGGATTTCGACGCCCGTGGTCTCCTCGTGAGCGACCGGGTTGTCGGGGTTCGAGAACTGGTTCGGGAACCAGTAACGGTCGGGCGAGGCCTCGATCATCTCGTCGACCTTGTCCATCGAGAGGTCGACGTCGCTCTCCCCGCCGGGGGTCTCCACGAGGTCGCCGCCGTAGGCGCGGATGACCTTCTTTCGCTCCTCGCTCATCCCCTGGGGCATGACGATGGTCACGTCGTAGCCCAGGCGCGTCCCGACGAACGTGCAGGCGATGCCGGCGTTGCCCGTCGAACACTCCAGGATCTCCATGCCGGGTTCGAGGTCGCCCCGCTCGATGGCGGCGGTGATCATCTCCCGGTAGATGCGGTCCTTGATCGAGCCCGAGGGGTTGACGAACTCCAGTTTGCCGTAGATGGTCGCGTCGGCCTCCTCGCTGGCGCCGGAAATCTCGATCAGCGGCGTGTCGCCGATGATGTCGAGGATGTCTGCCGTCGCGGTCCGCTCGCCGTGTTGGTGAGACTGACCCATATCCTACTGGTCACCCGCGACCGGCAAGTAGTTGCCGGAACGGGGTAGCCGGTTCGGCGTTGGTTCGCCGGCCGGTCAGTTCGGCACTTCGCCCTCGACTTCCTCGACGTAGCTGCCCATCTCCTGGAAGAGGAACTCGTCGCTCTCGCCCTCGAATGAGGTGTCCGCCCAGACGTCGACGTCGCCGTTCGCGAGTCCCTCTCGGACGTCCGCAACTTCGTCCTGGACGTCGCCGGGCACTTCGGGCCCCCACTCGGAGAGGCCGACAATGTCCGCGTTGAGACCCTCCCAGTAGGCGTCGGACTCCCAGGTGCCGTCCTTGACCGACTGCACCGTGGGCTCGTAGAAGACGTCCCAGTGCCAGATGGGCGAGGTGATGTAGTTGTCGCCGGCGAACTCCTGCATCGGCGCATCGTAGCCTGTCGCCCAGATGTCGGCCTCGTTCGCCGCCCGGACCGCAGCCGGCGAGTCCTGGTGCTGGGCCATCACGTCGACGCCCTCGTCGATGAGTGCGTTGGCCGCCTCCTGTTCGGTCGGCGGGTCGAACCACGTGTTCGTCCAGCGCACCTTCGTCGAGACGTCCTCGTTGACCGACGCCGCGCCCAGCGTGAAGGCGTTGATGCCACGGACGACCTCCGGGATGGGGAACGCGCCCACGTACCCGAGGGTGTTGGTCTCGGTGAGTCGACCCGCCGCGACGCCCGCCATGTACCGCGCCTGGTACATCCGGCCGAAGTACCGCCCCATGTTCTCCCTCGTGACGAACCCCGAACAGTGCTCGAACTTCGTGTCGGGGAAGTCCTCCGCGACGTTCGCCATCGGGTCCATGTACTCGAAGGTGGTCCCGAAGACGATGTCGAACCCCTCGTTGGCGAGGTCCCTGATCACCCGACCGCCCTCGTCACCGGGGACCGACTCGACGAAGTCGGTCTCGAGCCAGTCGAACTGTTCGTCCACGGCCTTCCGGCCCTGATCGTGGGCCCACGACCACCCGAGGTCGCCGACCTCCGAGACGTACACCCAGGCCGCCCGGACCGAGTCCCCACCGCCGCCGTCGCCACCATCGCCATCACCGCCACCATCACTCCCATCGCTGCCGCCGTCGCTGCCACCGTCGCCGCCGTCGCCGCCACACCCTGCGACGCTGACCATACCTGCTGCTCCGAGTGCTCTGAGGGCGTCCCGCCGCGAGATGTCTCGTTTCATAACACGCTAGCCAGTGGCGTTGCGCGCCAGATAAATATGGCTATTACTGTCAATATATGCAACTGTAGATCCGAAACTAACCTTCGGTGTCACGACGCCTCCTCGGGCCCGGTCCGTCGATACCGCCGGAGTGGAAACCATTATACGCGTGCGTTCGGGATTCACTGTCGTACTCCCCAGCAATGAGCCAGGATGCATTCCTCCGGATGGAGGACATCTACAAGGAGTTCCCCGGCGTCGTGGCCAACGACGAGGTGGACCTCGCGGTCGAGCGCGGCGAGATTCACGGCCTGCTCGGCGAGAACGGCGCCGGCAAGAGCACCCTGATGAAGATACTCTATGGCCTGTACACGCGCGACGGGGGTGAGATCTACCTCGACGGGGACCGCCTGGAGGCCGACTCCCCACAGGGCGCTATCGACGCTGGCATCGGGATGGTCCACCAGCACTTCATGCTCATCCCCCGGCTGACCGTCGCGAAGAACGTCGTCCTCGGGGAGCGCGAGCCTGCGACGGCATTCCGTGACGACGCCGAGGCCGATGGCTGGCTCCCCGACTCGCTGCGGCGCAATCGGCTGGTGCGGGCGCTCGGCCATCGCTTCTCGCTCGGCCTGGACGTCCCCGAGGAGCGCATCCGGACGCTGGCCGACCAGTACGGGTTCGACGTCGACGTCGACGCGAAGCTCTGGGAACTCGACGTCGGCCAGCAACAGCGCGTCGAAATCCTCAAGGCGCTGTACCGGGACGTCGATCTCCTCATTCTGGACGAACCGACGGCGGTCCTGACACCCAACGAGGCCGAGCAACTCTTCGACTCGCTCGAACGCCTCGCAGAGGAAGGGATCGCGATCATCTTCATCACGCACAAACTCCAGGAGGTCACCGCGATCACCGACCGCGTGACGGTCCTCCGGGAGGGCGAGAACGTGGGCACCGTTGGGACCGACGCGGTGACACGCGCGGACCTGGCGGAGATGATGGTCGGCCGCGAGGTCCTGTTCTCGCTGGAAAAAGACCCCGTCGAGATCGGCGACCCGGTGTTGCAGGCGCGGAACGTCCGCGCCGAGGACAAGCGCGGTATCGAGGCACTCTCGGGCGTCGACCTCACGGTCCGGGAGGGTGAAATCGTCGGCATCGCGGGCGTGAGCGGGAACGGCCAGTCACAGCTCGCGGAGGTCGCGGCGGGCCTCCGGGAACTGACCGGCGGCGAGATCACCGTCGCGGGGACCGACCTCACCGGCGCCGGCGCCCGCGAGTTCGTCGAGAGCGGCGTCTCCTTCGTCCCCGAGGACCGCCTCCGGTACGGCTGTGCCGAGGACCTCTCTGTGATGCACAACGCCACGATGAAGGACTTCAGGAACGGGGAGTTCGGCGGGACGTTCCTGGACTACGACGACCTCCGCGAGTACGCCGAGACGCTCGTCGAGGCGTTCGATATCCGCGGAGTCCACGACGTCACCGACGCGACGGCCGGGGACCTCTCGGGGGGGAACCTCCAGAAACTCATCCTCGCTCGCGAGATTCACCGGGACCCCGACCTGCTGGTCGCGAACCAGCCCACCCGCGGGGTCGACGTCGGTGCAATCGAGTTCATCCGGGAGTCCATCCTCGCCCAGCGCGAGGAGGGGACGGGCGTGTTGCTCATCTCCGAGGACCTCGACGAGATTATGGACCTCAGCGACCGCGTGCTCGTCAT
>CAZUWC010000182.1:0-4653 GCA_964623935.1 uncultured Halobacteriales archaeon | reverse complement strand
TCTTCGAGGACGTCTCCGAGGTGATCGAGGCCGGCGAACCGGCGGCGATGCTGACAGTCGTCGACACGGATGGGTCGGCCCCCCGGGACGCCGGGACGCGGATGCTCGTCACCGCCGAGGACGAACACGGCACCATCGGCGGGGGCACCGTCGAGAGCCTCGCTGTCGAGGCCGCACGCGAGGTGCTGGCCGGCGAGGCCGACACCGGCGTCCGCACCTACGAACTCGAACCCGGCGGGAACACGGGGATGGTCTGTGGCGGCGCGATGGACGTCTTCGTCGACCGCATCCGCGGCCAGCCGCGCCTGCACGTCGCGGGCGCGGGCCACATCAGCCAGGAACTCGCGCCGCTCGCAGCCCAGGTGGGCTACGACGTGACCGTCGTCGACGACCGCGAGGAGTACGCCAATCCGGACCTGTTTCCCGACGGCGTCGAGGTGATCCACGGTGACTACGACGACAGCCTCGCGGACCTGCCCACGACTGCCGAGACGGCCGTGGCTGTCGCGACACGCAGTGGCACCTTCGACCGGCAGGCCGTGGGCGCGGCCATCGACGGCGGCGCCGGCTACGTCGGCCTCGTGGCCAGCGACCGGAAGGCCGACCACGTCCTCGACGGACTGGCCGAGGAGGGGTACAGCCGTGCCGACCTCGCGGCTGTCCGTGCGCCCGTGGGCCTGGACCTCGGCGGAGGGAGTCCCGAGGACATCGCGCTCGCGGTCCTCGCGGAAATCCACCGGGACCGCCACGGGGCGACCGGCGAGTCGGTGACCGGCCTCGACCTGGACGCCCTCGTCGTGGTCCGGGGCGGCGGCGACCTCGGTAGCGGCGTCGTCTACCGCCTCCGCCGGGCTGGATACCCCGTCGTCGTCACCGAGGTCCCGGATCCGACGGTCGTCCGCCGGACGGTCGCCTTCGGCGCGGCAGTCTACGAGGGCGAAGTGACGGTCCAGGGGGTGACCGGACGACACGCCGCGGATGTCGACGAGGCAGTCGAAATGCTCGACGCGGGCGACGTGCCCGTACTCGAAGACCCGGACGCGACCGTTGCGGAGGAACTGGACGCCGCCGTCCTCGTCGACGCCATCATGGCCAAGGGCAAGACGGACACCGGGACCCGCCGCGACGACGCGGACGTGGTCGTCGGCCTCGGGCCGGGCTTCGAGGCCGGCACGGACGTCGACGCCGTGGTCGAGACCGACCGCGGGCACGAACTCGGCCAGGTGTTCTACGAGGGGACCGCCAGCGCCTACGACGGCGAACCGGGCGAGCGCCGCGGCTACACCCACGAGCGGGTGCTCCGGGCGCCCGCGGACGGCCGCTGGGAGACGGCCGTCGAGATCGGGGACCTCGTCTCGGCAGGCGAGACCGTCGGGTACGTCGACGGGGAGGCGGTGACCACCGAAATCGACGGGCTGGTCCGCGGACTCGTCCACGACGGGGTGACGGTCTCGGAGGAGGCTAAACTCGGGGACGTCGACCCCCGCGGACAGTCGGTCGACTACGAGAAGATTTCCGACAAGGCGCTCTGTCTCGGCGGCGGCGTCCTTGAGGCCGTGTTGCGCCTGCGGTGAGTAAGGGCGTGTGGCGTTCCGTCCCGACGTCGGTCAGTCGGCGGACCCTTCGTCGAGTGCCGCCTTGATGTCCTCGGCCTCGAAGGGAATCTCGGTCAACCGAACGCCGACGGCGTCGCGGATGGCGTTCGAGAGTGCGGGGGGGACGCCGTTGGTCGGCAGTTCACCGATGGACTTCGCGCCGAAGGGCCCGGTCGGCTCGTGGGTCTCGACGATGATCGACTCGATGGGTGGCTGGTCGTCGGGACGGGGCATCCCGTACTGGCGAAAGCCCAGCGTCTGTGGCTGGCCCTCGTCGTGGCCCAGCGTGCCGCTCGTGGCGAACTCGTAGCTCATGTGGACGCCGCCCTCGATCTGGCCCTCGACCAGCGGCGGATTGATGGCGACCCCGCAGTCGGCGGCGAAGACCATCTCCTCGACCTCGTACTCGCCGGTCTCGGAATCGACCACGACGGAGACGAACTGGGCACCGAAGGGTGGCGGGCTCTCGTCCGTCGCGTGGTGGCCCTGTCCCATGATGTGCTCGCGGGTCTCGTCACCGTAGATGGATTCGTAGCCAATATCCTCCAGGGTGACCGACTCGCCCGTCGTCTCGCTGACCACCTCGCCGTCCTCGGTGTCGAGATTCTCGACCGGTTCCTCGAGCATCCGGGAGCCCCACTCCAGCAGCCGTCCACGGGCGTCCTCGGCGGCTTTCCTGACCGCCTCGCCGCTGATGTAGGTCGTCGAGGAGGCGTACGCGCCGTAGTCGAAGGGCGCGATGTCGGTGTCGGCGGCCTTCACCACGATGTCGTCGGGGTCACAGCCCAGCACCTCGGCGGCGATCTGTGTGAACATCGTGTCGTTGCCGCTGCCGACATCGACGCCGCCGACCTGCAGGACGAAGGAGCCGTCCTCGTTCATCTTGATCTGGGCCGCACCCAGTTCCTTGCCCGCGACGCCGCTGCCCTGGGCACACAGAGCCATTCCGACGCCGCGGTGGAGATTCTCGTCGTCGAGCTGTTCGAAATCGTCGTAGCCGATGGCCGCCGCGCCGCGGTCGATGCACTCCCGTATCCCGCAGGAGCGGATGTTCCGCTCGAAGCGGTCGCCCGCTTTCAGGATGGCCGTCGCGCGGTCGCGGTCGCCCTCGCGGACGGCGTGGCGTTTGCGGAACTCGATGGGGTCCTCGCCGAGGCGTCGTGCCAGTTCGTCCATGTGCCCCTCGACGACGAACATCCCCTGGGGCGCGCCGTAGCCGCGCTGGGCCGCGCCCATCGGGAGGTTCGTGTGGACGACGTCGCCCTCGAAGCGGACGTTCGGCACCCGCGGATACAGCGGCAAGGCCTTGGTGCCGACGTTGCCCGCCACGGTCAACCCGTGGGTCCCATAGGCCCCGGAGTTCTCCCGGACGGACAGGTCCATCGCCGTCAGGTCGCCGTCCTCGACGGCGGTGCGGAACTGCAGTGACATCGGGTGCCTGTTCCGGAGCGCGTGGAACTCCTCCTGGCGCGTACACTCGAGTTTGACCGGCATCCCGGCCTTCTCGTGGAGCGCGAGCGCGACGGGTTCGATGACCATCTCCTGTTTCGCGCCAAAACCCGCGCCGACGCGGGGTTTCACCACGCGGATGTCGCGGATGGGAACGTCGAAGACGTGGGAGAGTTGCCGGCGGGTGTGGTAGGGCACCTGCGTGGCGGTGATGACCGTGTAGCGGTCGTCCTCGTCGGTGTAGACGATGGAGGTGTGGGGTTCGGGCACACAGTGGGACTGGTAGGGCGTCTCCCACTCCGTCTCCAGGATCTGCTCGTCGTCGGCGTCCTCGAAGGCCGCGTCGGGGTCGCCCAGATCACCGCCGAACCGGGATTCGACGTTTCGCTCGTAGTCCGCTCCCGTACAGGTGTTCTCGACCTCGCTCTCCTCGAAGAGTCGCGGCGCGTCCGGTTCAGTCGCCTCCCAGACGTCGAAAACGGCGTCGTACTCCTCGTACTCGATGTCGATCTTCCGGGCCGCGCGGTCGGCCGTCTCGGCGTCCTCGGCGGCCACCGCGGCAACGGGGTCGCCGACGAACCGGACGTGCTCGCGCAAAACGCGCGTGTCCCACGGGCTGGGTTCCGGGTAGGACTGGCCAGACGGCGAGTAGAGCGTGTCGGGCACGACGTCATCCCAGGGCGTGAGGACGGCGTGGACCCCCTCCATCGCCTCGGCGCGACTCGTGTCGACCTCGACGACGCGGCCGTGGGGGACGTCGCTGCGGACGATGGTCGCTTCTGCGAGGTCCGGGAAGCGGTCGCGGTAGTCGGCCGTGTAGCGCGCCTCGCCGGTGACAATCTTCCGGGCGTCGTACTTCTCCTGGTCGTCGGTGATGGCCGCGCGGTCGCCCCCCTGCTCGCTCTCGTCGTCCAGTTGCTCCGGGACTCCCTCGTCACGCACGTCGACGACACCGCCGTCGAGCCGTCGCTCTCCGCGGTCGGCGTCGTCGGCGTCCGGGCCGTCCGGGTCGCTCATTCGTGCTCACCCCCGTCGGTCGCGACCGCGTCGCCGTCACTCGTGACTGTCTCGCCGTCGGTGTCGTCGTCCATCCGGTCTGCCGCGTCCTCGACGGCGTCGAGGATCTTCTCGTAGCCGGTACACCGACAGAGGTTGTCCGAGAGCCCCTCGCGGGCCTCCGCCCTGGTCGGGTCGGGGTTCTCGGAGAGGAGCGCCTTCGAGCGCATGATCATCCCCGGGATGCAGAAGCCACACTGCAGCGCCGAGTGGTCGACGAACGCCTCCTGAATCGGGTGGAGGTCGGTCTGCGTGCCCAGTCCCTCGACCGTCTCGACCGTGCTCCCGTCGGCTTTCCCCGCCGGAACGACACAGGAGTTGCGCGCCTCGCCGTCCAGAATGACCGTACAGAAGCCACACGCGCCGGTGTCACAGCCGCGTTTCGCGCCCGTGTAGCCGTGCTTCCGGAGGACATCGAGGAGGCTATCGGTCTTCGACGCGTCGAACCGCTCCGCGGTGCCGTTGAGTTCGAGTTCTACCTGCACTGTGAATCCACCACGTCGGAGTCGTGTCCAGCCTCTTCTCGTTCCAGGGCTAAAAACACAGGTGGTGA
>CAZUWC010000181.1:0-4654 GCA_964623935.1 uncultured Halobacteriales archaeon | reverse complement strand
GCGGCCGGCCCCTTTCGATCCCACCCCGCCGACGGCAGGCCTGCCCTCCCCCGGGTCGCGCTCGCGGGTCGCTTTGCTCCCCGCTCGCTTTTCGAGACCCTCTCATCGGTCGGGTCTCGCACGCGACGGAGCGCGCTCCCGGCCCTGCGGTCGCACGCTGTCGTTCCCGCGAGCGAAGCGAGTGGGAGACAGCGAGAGCTTGCTCTTGCCAGGCGGCCTCCGTGCCGCGACACCATCGCGAGACTTCCCCGACCGAAAGACCGCCCGACCAGCGGAGCGGTAGCGGGTCGACCCACTTCCGATATGTTTAACGGCCGCCGCTGGGGTGTTCTATCCATGACGAAGGTAAGCGTCATCGGCGCGGCAGGCACCGTCGGCGCGGCGGCGGGCTACAACATCGCACTCGAGGGACTGGCCGACGAACTCGTCTTCGTTGACATCCCCGACAAGGAAGACGAGACGGTCGGCCAGGCCGAGGACGTCAACCACGGCACGGCCTACGACTCGAACACGACCGTCCGGCAGGGCACCTACGCCGATACGGCGGGCTCGGACGTGGTGGTCATCACGGCGGGCATCCCCCGCCAGCCCGGCCAGACCCGCATCGACCTCGCGGACGACAACGCGCCCATCATGGAGGACATCCAGTCCTCGCTGGACGAGTACTCCGACGAGTACGTCTCGATCACGACCTCAAACCCCGTGGACCTGCTGAACCGCCACCTCTACGAGCAGGGCGACCGGCCCCGCGAGCAGGTCATCGGCTTCGGCGGCCGCCTCGACTCGGCCCGGTTCCGCCACGTCCTCGCAAACCGCTTCGAGGCCCCCGTCGAGAACGTCGAGGCCACCATCCTCGGCGAGCACGGCGACGCGCAGGTCCCCGTCTTCTCGAAGGTCCGCGTCGACGGGACCGACCCCGACTTTTCGGCCGAAGAGAAAGAGGAAATCCTCGCGGACCTCCAGGAGTCCGCCATGGACGTCATCGAGCGCAAGGGTGCGACCGAGTGGGGCCCCGGCCGCGGGGTCGCCCACATGGTGGAGGCAGTGCTGGAGGACACCGGCGAGGTCCTGCCCGCCTCCGTGAAACTGGACGGCGAGTTCGGTCACGAGGACGTCGCATTCGGCGTGCCGGTCAAGCTCGGGGCCGACGGCGTCGAGGAAATCGTCGAGTGGGACCTCGGCGAGTTCGAGCACGAGGGGATGGCCGAGGCCGCCGAGAAACTCTCCGAGCAGTACGCGAAGATCGCCTGACCGGGCCAGTTACCGGAGCAGTTCCGGTCCCACTGGAGGGGTGGAACTCCCACTGACGAAGATACGAGAAGGTGCCTGTAAAAGATATATAACTATTGCAGAAGTCATATAACTGCAGACCGCATACAGGGGCACAGAGGGGATCACTATGGAAGACGCGCCGCAGGAATACCGAGCGGACGCAGACGCCGAACGGCCCGACTTTGCCGTCCTGGCCGATCCCGCTGATGTCGTCCGTGACGGGCACACTCGCGACAAGATCTATACGACGGTCTTGCAGTTGACTGAAGCAGCACCCGTCTCCGAGATCGCCGACCGGGCAGGAACGGGACCGGATGCGGCCCGTCAGTACGTGCGCTGGTTTGCTGATATGGGTCTCGTACGGAAAACGGGTGACAACCCCGAGCAGTACATCCGGAATCCAGCCTATCTCCGGTGGAGGCGTGCCAACCGGTTGGCAGAAGAGTACCGTCCCTCGGAGCTGGTCCGCCGTCTGCAGGACGTCACGGAAGAGATCGAGGGCTATCGGGAAGCCTTCGACGCACACGCCGCCGGTGACGTCGTGATCGGTGACGTCGCAGCAAAACGGGACGGAGATGTTGCAGACGCGTGGCAGGAAGTCTCGGCCTGGGAAACCGCCGAGCGTCGGCGCGACATCCTCGAAGAAGCGCTTCGGATACGACGCAATCACGACCACACTCCCGGTGGCGGTGGATCGGGGCACCCGCCACGGGATGACCACGCCGAAATCCAGACGTAGCGCACGATACGCCGAAATGCCACCCCATAGCGGCGAGACGGGCGCGATCGACCACGATATCCTCGACGATATCCTCTCGTATCTCGATCGCTCGGACCGGTTTCGAGGTGTCGAGGCAGAACCCGAAGACGATCCCGACTCGATTACGTGCCGCTACGATCTCGGCTTTTTCCCCGCCAGTGTCGAAGAGGTCTATCTCCAGATCACGTGGTACGAGACGGGAGATTTCAATATCCACTATCGGGAGCTGTACCACGATGGAGCGACCTGGGAGTGTCGCTGGGACCGGCATCCGAACGATCACAACACGAGAGAGCATTACCATCCCGGACCGGATGCCACGCGAGCTGCCGCGCGTGACGCCTCGTTCCCACAGGACTGGCGAGACGTTCTCGAGCGTGTCCTCCGCGAGATCGATGCCAGGATGCGAAGCTTTTGGGAATGAAAAGTGACAATCCTCGCAATCTTACGAACCTCAATACATCAAACCGGTCTTTGAGCTTGGGGAGGGATTGTTTATCCCGGGGACCGAACGCACGTCCATGACGCGCACGACGACCCCGCTTTCGCACCTCCCCGGGGACCGGGTGCTCGGACGCCTCGTCGAACCCGTCGCCTTCTGGGCGTCGGTGCTCCTCCCGCTGGCGTACCTCCCGCTGCTGTACGGCGGGCTCGGCGAGCGGGAGTTCGCGCTGTTCCTGGCGCTGGTGGCGCTGAACGCCGTCTGTCTCGTCCTCGGACAGGAGCACCGGACCGGATGACCGGGGCCAGCGACTCGGACCGCGAGACGGCCTTCGAGGACCTCGACGAGCGGCTGCGTGGGGACCTGCTCCGCCCCGGTGACCGCGGCTACGACGAGGCGCGCCGGGTCTGGAACGCCCGGGTGGACCGCGAACCCGCGGCCATCGCCCGCTGTAGCGGGCCGGCCGACGTTATCGCCGGTGTCGAGGCTGTCCGCGAAACCGACCTCCCGCTGTCGGTCAAGGGTGGGGGCCACCACGTCTCCGGGGCCGCGGTCTGTGCGGACGGGCTGACGCTCGACCTCTCGCGGATGGGCTGGGTCCGGGTCGACCCCGACGCAGGGACCGCCCGCGTCGGCGCCGGCGCGACGTGGGGCGACGTCGACCACGAAACCCAGGCGTTCGGTCTCGCGGTTCCGGGCGGCCAGGACCCGAACATCGGCGTCGCCGGCCTCACGCTGGGCGGGGGCGTGGGCTGGCTCAGCCCCAAGCACGGCTTCACCTGTGACAACCTCCTGTCGGCCGACGTCGTGACCGCCGGGGGCGAACTGGTCCGCGCGAGCCCCGATTCCAACCCCGACCTGTTCTGGGCGCTCCGCGGGGGCGGGGGCAACTTCGGCGTCGTCACCGCCTTCGAGTTCCAGCTCCACGCGGTCGGCCCCGAGATCTTCGCCGGGACGCTCGTCTACCCCCACGGGGACCTCCCCGCGGTCGCGCGCCGGTACCGCGACTTCATCGAGACGGCACCCCGGGAGGTCCGGATACTGTTTGGCAGTATGGTCCTGCCCGACGCGTCGGTCTATCCCGAGTCGGTCAGAGGGGAGCGGGCCGCGATGCTGATCTGCTTCTACGCCGGCCCGCCAGAGGCGGGCAGGGAGGTGCTGGCCCCGCTCCGGGAGGCTGGCGAGCCGCTCATGGACAGCCTGCGCGGGCGCCCCTACAAGTCCTTCCAGCGTGCGGGCAACACCGAGGGCTCGATGCGGACCGACCTGCGCAGCCAGTACCTATCGACACTCTCGGCGGAGGCCATCGCGACCGTCCGGGACCACGTCGGGAGGGCTCCCTCGGCTGGTGCGACGGTGTTCGTCTCCCCGCGGACCGGCGCCCAGACCGACCCGCCGCCGGACGCGACCGCCTACCCCCACCGGGGCCCCGCCCACCACGTTCTCGTGGAGGCACGATGGTCAGACCCCGCGCGCGACGCCGAACACGAGGCGTGGGTCCGGGAGTTCCACGAGGCGCTCGCCCCGCACACGAACGGCGAGGTGGAGATGAACTTCCTCACCGCCGACGAGCCCGCGGAACGGGTTCGGGCGGCCTACGGCGACAACTACGACCGACTCGCGGCCCTCAAACGCGAGTGGGACCCCGGGAACCTGTTCTCGAACCCACAGACCGTCGACTCCGGTGAGTGAGAGGGGTCGTCGTGGCTATCTGACAATGCAGCGTCAATTGTGCGCAACCGGTACATCGATGCGCAACTGGTACATGGATAGCACTCTAAGGGGTGAGTACAGATGGAGTGGACGGCGTCCAGCGCACCCGAGGCCAGGGCCAGGGAGTTCTGGGACTGGTTTGCTGTGTCGCTATTCTTGCTGATCACGGTCGATATGATGACCTCGATGTACGCGGCCCGGCGCGTCGGGCTGGCCGCCGAGATCAACCCGCTGATCCGGTGGGCGCTCGGCCACGGCGTCGTGACGCTGGTCGTCGTCCACCTCCTCGTCACGGTCGCCGCCGCCAGCGTGTTCGCGATGTTGATGGGGGTGCTCGCCCGCGCGCGACCGCCCGCCGACCGGCTTCTCGGCGGCGCCATCGAGGTCTGGCTCGGCCTGCTCGTCGCGGCCGGGCTGTTCGTGTTCGCGAACAACCTCGTCGTCATCGTTCACGGCCAGTCGCTAGT
>CAZUWC010000180.1:0-4668 GCA_964623935.1 uncultured Halobacteriales archaeon | reverse complement strand
CACGGTGCCCTTGGCGGCACGCATCGCGGGGCGCATCGACGCACTCGCGTCGACGGCGAAGACCACGAGCGCCCCGGACTCGCCGGCCCGGACCGATGCGCGGAGGTCGCGGGATTCGACGGTCCCCGAACCGCGGGCTGTGGCCGCCCTGACCGACGCGGCAGCGTCGACGGACGCCGTGTCCTCGGCCTGCCGGGTCCGCACGCGCGGGCCGCGCTCGTCGACTCCTGGATCGGGGTGGGCGCGCGACCCCGGCCGCGCATCGGACCCGCTCTCGGCGTCCGGGGTGTCGACCTCCGGCGTGGTGCTCTCGCCGACCTCCGCAACCGGGTTCCGGGACTGGCCCGGGACCAGCGGCGTTCCCTCCTCGGTGTCCGGTTCCCCGTCACCCTCCCCGTCTCTCCCGGAGGTGTCCGACTCTCCCTCCTCTGGATTTGGCTGGTCCGCACGCTGCCTGTTGCCACTCTCCGGGCCATCGGGGGACGACGGTGCCGGCTCGTTGCCCGAATCGCCTTCCTCGTTCCCGCTTCCACCGGCCCCGTCTCCGGTCCCGTCGGGGGGCTGCCCGTCGTCAGTCTCGCTCTCTCCCTCGTCGGCGTCTCCTGGGTCGTCACGGTTCCCGTTACCGTCTCCGGCGCTATCACTATCGTCCTGATCGCCGGGTTCCTCCTCGCAGTCACCTTCCGGAGATTCGTTCGAGTCGGAATCGTCGTCCTCGAAGTGGTCCTTGACCACGTCCCCGGGGTCGGGCGCGTCCTCGAAGGGACGGGACCGGAGTCGGTGGGGGAGCGCGAGTTCGGCCGCCCGGCGGACGTCCGCCTCGACTACTTCGATTCGGCCATCGAGCGCGCCGAAGGCCCGCGCGGTCCGGGCGGTCGCGATATCGCCGCGGTGCCCCTCGACACCCGCCTCGCGGCACAGTTCCGCGATTTCGGTCAGGTACTCCCGCGGAAGCTCTACGCGGTCGATACGCTCGCGCGCACCCAGGAGTCGGTCGCGGACTGCCGCGTCGCCGTCGTGTCCGGCCGCGTCCCCGTTCGTCGACGGGCCGTCGCGGCCCAGCGCGCGCTCGACGATGGCGACCCGGTCCGCGACGTCCTCGCAGGCGGTGACCGTCGCCTGGAGGGCAAAGCGGTCCCGCAGTTGCGGGCGGAGTTCCCCCTCCTCGGGGTTCATCGTCCCGACGAGCGTGAACCGGGCGGGATGGGAGACGCTGACCGCGTCGCGCTCGACGCGGTTGGTTCCGCTGGCGGCCGCGTCCAGGAGGACGTCCACGAGGTGGTCGTCGAGCAGGTTCACCTCGTCGACGTACAGGATGCCGCGGTTGGCCAGCGCGAGCAGGCCCGGTTCGAACTCGTAATCGCCGGCGAGCGCGTCCGCGACGGAGAGCGTCCCGACCACGCGCTCGCGGGTCGCCCCCAGCGGCAGCGTCACCAGCGGGACCGGCCGCGTCTCCACTGGTGGATCGTCTCGGGCACGGCACTCCTCACACTGCTCGGCCGGGTCGTCGGGGTCACAGCCGTACGGACAGTCCGCGACCGCGCGCTGCTGGGGCAACAGGTCAGCGAGCGCCCGCACCGCGGTCGACTTCGCGGTGCCCTTCTCGCCCCGGACCAGCAACCCGTCGAGGCCGTCGTCGGCCACCACCGCCAGTAGCGCCTCCTTGAGTTCGGTCTGGCCGACGATCGCCGAGAAAGAGAGGTCCCCGGAACCTTTTTCCACCCGGCGTGATTCAACCATACTTGAATTAGTAACAACCGAGGTTTAACAAACTTATGCCCCACATCGGACTGTACACGGCGACCGAGAACGAACTGGGTGCGGTACAACGTGCCGCAGGGCGCGTCGAGACGGATCTCACCGTCAGCTCGGAGAGTGACTTCGACGACGAGACGGACGTCGCGGCGTTCGTCGACGAGCTGGAGAGCGCAACCGCGGTTGTGTTCTGGCTGCACGGCTCCGAGGAGAGTATGCCCGGCTACGGGCGGGCGGTCGAGCGCCTCCAGGAGGCAGGAGTGCCGCTGGTCGTCAAGTCGACCGGCGACGCCTTCGCTTTCGAGGACACGACCGTCCCCGAGGCCGGGCGCGAGCGCGTCTACGAGTACCTGGAACGGGGCGGGACCGCGAACGTCGCCAACTGCCTGCGCTACCTGGTCGACGAACACGGCGAGGAGGGGCGAGCGTACGACGACCCCGTGACGCTCCCCACCGAGGGGGTCTACCACCCGGACTATCCGGGCGCGAGCTACGAGGAACTGCGCGCCGAACTGGATTCGGGGACGCCGACCGTCGCGGTGTGGTTCTACGAGTCCCACTGGACCCACGAGAACACCCGCTACGTGGACGCACAGGTCCGGGGCATCGAAGCACAGGGCGCCGACGCGCTCCCGGTCTTCTGTAACCCGGCAAGCGACGAACCCGGTCAGGAGGACGCCGAGTGGGTGACCGACGAGTGGCTCACAGACGAGGCGGGCGAGCCCATCGTGGACGCCGTCTGTTCCTCGTTCATGTTCTCGCTGTCCATGGACGAGCGTGGCCGGAGCGCCAGCGACGAGGGCGAGGGTGCGGAGGACGTCTTTCTCGACAGGCTGGGCGTGCCGGTGATCCAGACCGTGACGACGATGCGTTCACGCTCGCGGTACCAGGGAAGCGACACGGGCGTGATGGGCTTCGAACTCGCCTTGTCGGTCGCCCTGCCGGAGTTCGACGGCAACGTCATCACCCACCCCATCAGCGGCAAGGAACGCACCGACGACGAGGCGGGCATCGGGAGCGCGCCCAAACAGCACTTTCCCATCGAGGACCGGGTCGACCACGCCGCGCGCCTGGCGGTCAACTGGGCGCGACTGCGCTACCTCGACAACGACGAGAAGCGCGTGGCCGTCGTCCTGCACAACTACCCACCCAGCGACGACGGCATCGGCACCGCGTTCGGCCTCGATAGTCCGGAAAGTACCGTCAATCTGCTCGACGAACTGGGCGCGCGTGGCTACGACCTCGGAGGCAAGCGGCCAGAGGGCGGCCAGTCGCTCGTCGAGACCCTCACGTCGCAATTGACGCTGGACGACCGGTGGGTCGCACCCGAGGACGTCCGCGAGCAATCAGTCGACGTGGTGGGTCGGGAGCAGTACCGCGAGTGGTTCGCGGACACCGACGAGCGCTTCCAGGAGCACGTCCGCGAGGAGTGGGGCGATCCGCCCGAGCGGCCCTTCGCCATCCCGGGCGTGGAGTTCGGGAACGTGCTGGTGACGGTCCAGCCCCCGCGCGGGTTCGGAATGGACCCCTCCAAAGTGTACCACGACTCGGACCTCCAGCCCCCCCACGACTACGTGGCCTTCTACAAGTGGCTGCGCAACGACTTCGCCGCCGACGCCGTCGTCCACCTGGGCACCCACGGCTCCCTGGAGTGGCTGCCGGGCAAGACGGTCGGCCTGAACGGCGAGAGCGCGCCCGACCAACTGATCGACGACATCCCCAACGTCTACCCCTACATCGTCAACAACCCCGGCGAGGGCACGCAGGCCAAGCGCCGCTCGTACGCGGCAATCGTCGATTACCTCACGCCCGTCATGTCAAACGCGGGCACCTACGACGAACTCGCCGACCTCGAAGAGTTGGCCGACCGCTACCGCGAGGCCGGCATGGAGGACGCCCGGACCGACGACGGCCAGCACCTCGAAGACCTCCTCAGGGAGACCGTCGACGACCTCGACCTGGCGGTCGAACTGGGTATCGCGGGCGAAATAGAGGAGAAAGCCGACGTGCGGGGTCCCGACGAAGCGGGTACCACGCTCGCGGAGGGCGAGGTTGCAGGCGACGAGGTGGACATCGAGGAACTGGTCGAGCGCGTCCACGAGTACGTCACGGACGTCAAGACGACCCAGATCCGGCTGGGCCTGCACACGATGGGGGAGCCCCCAGCAGACGACCGGCTCGTGGAGTACCTGGTCGCGCTGACCCGCCTGGAGAACCCCGGCGCGCCCTCCCTGCGCGAGAGCGTCGCCGGAGTGCTGGGCGTCGACTACGGGGCGATGCTCGACTCGCCGGGCGCCTACGACGACGAGTTGGGGATGACCTACGCCGAGGCTGCCGACCGGGTTTACGAGACCAGCGTGGACCTCGTGGAGACGCTCGCGGCCCACGACTTCGACATCCCCGCCTCGGAGCGGGAGGCCGGCCCCGACGACGAGGTGAACACGAACCTCCTCGTGGTCGACATCGACCCGCTCGGTGACGCCCGCGCACGCTCGGGCGCCCACGGCGACCTGCGGGAAGTGCTGGCCTACATCTGTGAGGTGGCTGCTCCACGCGTGAAGGGTGCCAGCGAGGAAATCCCACAGACGGCCGACGCGCTGGACGGCGAGTACGTCGAGCCGGGCGGGAGCGGCGCGCCCACCCGCGGGGGCGTCGACCTCCTGCCGACCGCGCGGAACTTCTACACGCTGGACCCGCGAAAGGTCCCCGCCAAGAGCGCCTGGGAGGTCGGCCGCGAGGTGGCCGACGGCGTCGCACAGCGCCACCACGAGGAGAGCGCGGCGCAAAGCGCCGCGAATCAGTCGAGCGACGACGGAACGGAGCCGCGAGACGAGGAAGGGGAATACCCGGAGGAAGTGGGCGTCGTCGCGTGGGGAACCCCCACCGTGCGCACCCGCGGTGAGACGGTCGCGC
>CAZUWC010000179.1:0-4690 GCA_964623935.1 uncultured Halobacteriales archaeon | reverse complement strand
CCGTACGCCCGCAGGACCTTCGACTCGGCTTTCCGGAGGTGTTCGAGCACCGTCGACTTCGAGATGTCGAGGTCGGCCGCGAGGTCCGCGGCGGTGACCTGCCGGGGCCACTCGTAGTAGCCCAGTCGGAACGCGTGCCGGAGAACCCGCGACTGCTGGTGCGAGAGGTCCCCGGTCCGGTCCTCGGGGGAGCCGACCCCGTCGGAGGAGATGATGCGGCGCACCTCAACCTCGGCGTCCATCTCCGAGCGCACCGCGTCGAGGCGGCGCTGGATCTCGGCCCGTGCCTCGTCGATGACGACCGTCCAGTACTCGCGGCCGTCGCGGATGTCGACCGTGGCCCCGGGGACGAACTCCCGCGAGACGAGGGGTTCGTAGATGCTGCGCTCGGCCGGGTACTCGACGAGCAGTTCCCGGGTCGCCTGGCCCGGCACCGTGATGTACCGGTCGCCGAGGTGGACCTCCAGTTCGCGAACCGCGTCGGTCAGCCCGGAGTCGCGGGCGGTCCCGACGAGCGCGTCGACGGCTGCCTCCGTCTCGCCGTAGCCGGTAAAGCGGGCGTGGACCACTCCGTCGACGGTGTAGATCCCCCGCGCGATCAACCCGGCACCCGTCTCCCGCGTCACCTCCAGCGTCCAGCAGTCGGGATGCCACACGTCCAGTTCGAGGTGGGTGCCACCGGTCGACTGGCGTGTGTCACCTCCTGTCATAGCTCCGGATGAGACACCAGCATGGATAGGGTTTACGGTCACCCCGCAGTCTACGCGTCCGGCCAGCGCTCGATGTAGACGGTCTCGTCGGTGTAGAAGCGCACCACGTCCTCGGCCTGGGCGTGGAGGTCACCGAAAAAGGAGTCCTTCTCCCCGCCGAAGTGGAAGAAGGCCATCGGCGCCGCCGTGCCAGCATTCACGGCGAGGTTGCCCGCCTCGGCGTCGTGGCGGAACGTCCGGGCGTCGGCCCCGCGGCCCGTAAAGAGGCTGGCGGCGTTGCCGTAGTCGCTACTGTTGAGCACCTCGATGGCCTCGTCGACGTCGCTCGCGGGCATCAGCCCCAGCACCGGCCCGAAGATCTCCTCGCGGGCGATAACCATGTCGGCGGTCACGTCCCGGAAGATACACGGCCCGAGGAAGTTGCCCTCGGGGTACTCGGACACCTCGACGTCCCGGCCGTCGTGGACCAGCTCGGCACCCTCCTGGACGCCGGTCTCGACGTGGTTGCGGACCTGCTGTTCGTGCTCTTCGGTGATCAGGGGGCCGATGGTCGTCTCCTCGTCGAGGCCCGAGCCGACGACCTGCCGTTCGGCCTCGGCGACCACCAGGTCGAGAAAGTCCTCGTAGACGGACTCCTCGACGACCGCGAGGTCGTTGGCGAGACAGCGCTCGCCCGAGCAGGCCAGCGCCGACCCGACGGTCTTCCCGGCGGCGAACTCCAGATCTGCGGTTTCGGTGACGATGACGTGGTTTTTCGCGCCGCCCTGGGCCTGGACGCGCTTGCCGTTGGCGGCGGCCTTCTCGTAGATGGTCCTCGCGACCGGCGTCGACCCGACGAAGGAGACCCCTTCGATGCCGTCGTGTTCGAGAATGGCGTCGACGGTGTCGACGCTCCCGTTGACCAGTTGGACGACCCCCTCGGGGAAGCCGGCCTCCTCGATGAGTTCGACCAGTCGCTGGGGGACCAGCGGGTCCTGCTCGCTGGGCTTGAGGATGAAGGCGTTGCCCGAGGCCACGGCGTAGGGCAGGAACCACAGGGGAATCATCCCGGGAAAGTTGAAGGGCGTCACGGCAGCGAACACGCCCAGTGGCTGGCGGACGGCCGTCTCGTCGATGCCCGGCGCGGCGTTCTCGACGTGGCCGGCCTGCATCAGTGATGGAATGCCACAGGCCGTCTCGACGTTCTCGATGCCACGGCGGAGTTCGCCCCGCGCCTCCGCGAGGGTCTTGCCGTGTTCCTGGACGAGCAGTTCCGCCAGTTCCTCCTGGTGGTCCTCCAGCAACTGCTTGAGTTCGAACAGCGGCTGGATGCGCTCCTCGACCGGACGCGACCGCCACTCCTCGAAGGCGTCCTGGCCCGCCCGCACCGCGGCGTCGACGTCCTCCTCGGAACTGAACCCGACCCGTGCGATGGCCTCGCCCGACGCCGGGTTCACCACGTCCATCCCTTCCTGGCTCGGCTCGACCCACTCGCCGTCGACGTAGTTCCGTACGGTTCCGTGCGCGAGATTCGCTTCGGTGGACATGCGTGTCTCCGTGTATCTCCCCGCGAAGGTATAAACGTTCTGTGACAGGAGATATATTTTCTATCGAAACGAGGTTTGTCGGGACAGTATGTATACACAGAGACGATCGTCGAATATTTATCAACAGTATCCGATTTGTGGCAAAGATTATCAACGAGCAGTCGAAAGGATGGGGTGATGTCCAGACACGAGGAGGCAGCTCGACCGAACGAGGTCGAACGGACGGACAGGGAGTACACGCTGGGGACGTGGACGCGCCAGCGCGACTTCGACCCGACCCAGATCGTCGACACGGAGGGACCGCGGATCGTCACCGCCGACGGCGATTCGATCCTGGATTGCAGCAGCCAGTACGTCTGTACGAGCCTCGGCTACGACGCCGAGCGGGTCGCCGACGCCGTCGCGGAACAGATCAGGGAGGTACCCTACGTCAACCCCGGCTGGTCGACCGAACCCCGGGCGCGGCTCTCGGAGAAACTCGCCGAAATAACCCCGGGCTCGCTGAAGAAGACCTTCTACTCGACCAGCGGCACCGAGGCCAACGAGGTGGCGTTCAAGATCGCCCGCGCCTACACGGGCAACCACAAGATCCTCTCCCGGTACCGCTCCTACCACGGGGCGACCGCGGCGTCGCTGTCGGCCTCCGGCGATCCCCGCCGGGTCGCGCAGGGTCCCGACATCCAGCCCGAGGTGCCGGGGATGGTCAAAGGGCCCGACCCCTACGCCTACGGGTCCTGTCTCGACCCCGACCAGAGCCTGGCGTACATCGACGAAATGCTCACCCTGGAGGGCGACACCGTCGCGGGGGTCCTGGTCGAACCGCTGGTGGGCTCGAACGGCGTGTTGACCCCACCGGAGGACTACCTCCCCCGGCTCAAAGAGATCGCACACGACCACGGCGCCCTGCTCATCTGCGACGAGGTGATGACCGGCTTCGGCCGGACGGGCGAGTGGTTCGCCTCGACGCTGTTCGACGTCGAACCCGATATCGTCACGATGGCCAAGGGCCTGACCGGCTCGTATCAGCCCCTGGCGGCCACGACCGTCACCGAGGAGGTCGGCGAGTACTTCGAGGACACCCTCCTCAACCAGGGCCACACCTTCTCCGGGCACCCGGTGGCCTGTGCGGCCGGGCTGGCGGCCATCGAGACCTACGAGGCGGAGGGCCTGATCGAGAACGCCCGCGAGATGGGCGAGTACCTGAAAGCCGAACTGGAGGCGCTGGCCGACCGCCACCCCAGCGTCGGTGAGCGCCGGGGGATCGGCCTCCACCAGGGGCTGGAACTGACCCGCAGCGAGGAAGAGCGCGTCCCCTTCGAGGAGCGTAGCGACAAGATGGCGAGCACGTCGACCGTCCTCGACGAGGTTGGCCAGCGGGCACTGGAACGGGGCGTGTACTTCTACACCAGCGTGAACACCATCGTGGTCACGCCGCCGCTGACGGTCTCCGAGGACCACGTCGACGAGGCGATCGCGGCGCTGGACGACGCCCTGGAGATCTCGGACGCGAAGATGGAGGACTGATGGGCGTCGAGATGACGAGGCAGGCCGACCTCGACAGCGTGGACCTGGCGCTACTCGAGCGGGTCGAGCGGGACTTCGACGTCAGCCTGGAGACCCTGGCCGAGGAACTGGACCTCTCGCGGTCGGCGGTCCACTACCGCCTGGAGAAACTCGAAGAGAGCGGCGTCGTCACAGGCGTGACCGCGGACCTCGACCCGACCGCGCTCGGCCTCGACATGGTCGCCATCACGGAGGTGTCGGTCACCCACGAGGAGGGCTACTCGGAGAACATCGGGACGGAACTGGCGGCCCTGGACGGGGTCGAGCAGGTCTACTACACGATGGGCGACGTGGACTTCGTCGTCATCTCGCGGGTCCAGAACCGCTCGCAGATGCACGACGTCATCGAGGACATGGTCGCCATCGACGGCGTCGACGAGACCTCCTCGCGGTTCGTCATGGACGAGATCGAGACCAGCCCGCAGGTGACGCCGGTCCTCTCCGAGGAGACGCGGTCGGTGCTCCTGGATGGCAGCGAAACAGGATAAATAAAATTTCGGATACTGCAACATTTGTTGGAAGTTGCGCGGTCGAACCCGGGACACACGGTTCGGCGACACCCGACCGAGATGGTCCCCGAGACGTCCGGTAGCGGGGCCTGATGGGATCACCCGGGTCGAACAGCGACGCGTCGGCCGTCCGACGCTGCCGTCGTGTACTTTGGCGCCATCGGTGGCTTTAACAGGGGAGGGGGTGTTGCTCCCGAGTAGACTTGCCACCCGACACAGCACTCCTGCAGGCTATCGTCAGTGGTATCACGACGGGAAGCATGATCGCGCTGGGGGCGATCGGGCTCGCGATGGTCTACAGTATCGCCGAGGTGCCCAACTTCGCACACGGGGACCTGCTGATGATGGGTGCTTACACCGCATTGCTGATAAACACGCCAGG
>CAZUWC010000178.1:0-4717 GCA_964623935.1 uncultured Halobacteriales archaeon | reverse complement strand
AGAGCGGCCGGGGGCTTTCGTGCCGGTGGCTGGGCTGTCAGACACGGCCACCAGAGTAGCGGTGCCGGCGCCTGGATCGAAAAGAGGAGACAGCGTTGGGACAGTCAGTCGTAGGTCAACAGCACACCGATGGCCTCCTCTGGGTGTTCGTCCAGGAGGTCGTAGGCGTCGCCGGCCCGCTCGAGGGGGAACTCGTTGGTGACCAGTCGGTCGGCGTCGACGTCTGCGAGCCGGCGCCGCACGGCGTCGAGGCGGCGGTCCTTGTCCCACCGGTCGGCGTGGTCGGGGTCGACGCGGCTCACCTGGCTGGACTGGATGCGGACGTGGCTGCGGTGGAACTGCCCGCCCAGGTCGAGGCTGGCCGTCTTCGAGCCGTACCAGGACCCGACGAGCACCTGCCCGGCGTAGCCCGTCAGGTCGATGGCGTCCCCGAGCGCGTCGGGGTTGCCCGACACCTCGACGGTGAGGTCGGCCCCGTCACCCCCGAGGTGCTCGGCCGCGGCGGCAGCCGACTCGACCGCGGCGTCGGCACCCAGCGCCTCCGAGACAGCCCGCCGTCGCGTGTAGTGGTCGACGGTCACCAGCGTCTCCAGGGGGAACTGCGCGAACAGCGCGGTCGTCAGGAGTCCGACCGTCCCCTGGCCGAGGACGACCACGCGCTCGCCGACGCGGGGCCGGCCGTCCATGACGAAGTTCGTCGCCGCCTCCGCGTTCGCGAAAAGTGCTGCCCGCCGGGGGCCGTACTCGACGGGCACGAGGTCCGCCGGTGTCGCGAGGAAGTGGCTCGCGTGGGGATGAAAGGCGAACACACGCCGTCCGTCCCAGTCGGGGTCGACCCCGTCGCCGACCGCGGTGACTGTCCCGACCGCCGCGTAGCCGTACTGGAGCGGGTACGAGAGCGTGCCGTCCAGTGTGTCGATCGTCTCGTCGACCTCGACGTCCGCGGGCACCTCGTCCCGGTAGACGAGCAGTTCGGTCCCGGTGGAGATGGCCGAGCGCTCTGTCCGCACGCGGACCTGGTCCGGGCCGGGGTCGGGCACCGGTCGCTCCCTGACGGTCACCTCCCGGGGTCCCGTGAAGTACAGCGTGCGTGCCGGCATCGGTCTCACTGGGCGTCGGCGACCGAATCTCGCGTGTGGTCGCTGTGTCGGGCACGGTCGAGGACGGGCAGGTTCGTCATGGTCGTGCCAAGGAATGGAACGGCTAAAATCTGTGGACCGCGGCCAACAGAGTGGTTTTTTGCAAAGCAGGTCCTGTGTGCGCGTGTGGACTGCGTATTCGTCGGCGCCGGGGCCGTCGCGGACCAGTACGCGGCCGGCCTCGACGGCTCGCGCCTCGCGCTCGCGGGGGTGTGCGACCTCGACGCCGAGCGGGCCGACCGGCTGGCGACCGCCCACGGCGCCGACGCCTTCACCGACCTCGACGCCGCCCTCGACGCCCTGGACGCGGGGCTGGCCGTGAACCTGACCGGCCACGCCGCACACGCGGAGGTCACCCGCCGGTGTCTCCGGGCCGGCCGGCACGTCTACTCCGAGAAGCCCCTGGCCCTCGACGCCGGAACGGCCGCGGACCTGCTGGCGCTGGCCACCGAGCGCGACCGGGGGCTGGCCTGTGCCCCGGACAACGCCGCCTGCGAGCCAGGGCGCCGCGCCGGCCGAATCCTCGCAGACGGCCGGCCCGGTCCCGTCCGCCTGGGGTATGCCCACGCCCACGTCGGGCGCGTGACCGAGTGGCACGACCGGCCCGACTCCTTCCTCTCGGTCGGTCCGCTGTACGACGGTGCGGTCTACCCGCTCTCGGTGCTCGTCGCGTGGTTCGGCCCCGTCCAGCGGGTGCGGGCCGCCGACGCGCTCGACGTCTGGCCCGCCCACGAAGACGCCAGCCCCGAGACAGCGACCCACGTCGAGGCGACGCTGGCCTTCGCCGGCCCGGTCGTGCGCCTGACCGCCAGCCTCTATGCCCCCCACCGGAGCCGGGAGTTCTACGGCCTCGAACTCCACGGCGACGGCGGGTCGCTGTACCTCCGTGACGCCGGCGCTCGCGGGCCCGCCGCCGGGGACCTCGCGTACGCCCGGACCGGCCGCGAGTACACCGAGACACCGCCCCAACAGCCCGCCGGCGAGCGACCGCGCCTGGCGGCCGTCGAGCGGTTCGCCGCAGCCGTCGCCGACGGGGACCGGCCGCGGGCGAGCGCCCGGCGAGGTGCTCACGTCGTCGCGGTCTGCAATGCGATCGAACGGGCGGCCAGCGAGGGCGGACCCGTCCCCGTCGAGGGCCACGGCGCCAGTGCCGACCCCGTCTCGCCGTCCGTCGTTCGACCGCACGCGACCGAACCCCGTAGCGGGGTCGGCGGTGGGCCCGGCGAGGCGGGCGCGCATGCGTTGCGGCTGCCGCCGGTCGGCTTCGGCTGTTCGCGGTACCGCGACGGCGAGTACGTCGACCGCGCCGACTCCATCGCGCGGGCGCTGGACGCCGGCTACCGGCTGCTCGACTCGGCGGAACTGTACGGCAACGAGCACCGCATCGGCGACCTGCTCGCGGCGCCGGGCGCGCCCGACCGCGAGCGACTGTTCCTGTTCGGGAAGGTCTGGAACACCAACCACGGCCACGTCGCCGAGGCCTGTGCGGGGAGCCTGGCGGAACTCGGCGTCGAGGCCTTCGACTGCTACGCCCTGCACTGGCCCGAGGCCTGGGCCTACCAGGGGCCGCTCCAGCGACTGGCCGAGAAGCCCGTCGCCGAGCAGGAGGCGCTGACCTTCCCCGAGACGGAAGACGGCGAGCGCGCGAGTGCCGACGTCTCGCTGACCGAGGCCTGGGCCAACCTCGAAAGCGTCCACGAGCGTGGCTGGGCGCGGACGCTCGGCCTGTGTAACGTCACCCGCGCGCAACTGGAGCGGGTGCTCGACGCCGCGACGGTCCCGCCCGCCATCGTCCAGGTCGAGCGCCACCCCTACCGGCCACGGACGGAGCTGGTGGACTTTTGCCACGAGCGGGGCATCCGGGTGATCGCACACTCGCCGCTCTCGGCGCCGGGGCTACTCGACGAGGACGTGCTGGCCGAGGTTGCGGCCGACCACGAGTGCTCGCCGGCGGGTGTCGTGCTGGCCTGGAACGTCACGGAGGGGGTCGTGCCCATCCCGTCGAGCAACACGCCCGCCCACGCCGTCGAGAATCTGCGGGCCGCGAGCGTGCGGCTGACCGACGCCGAGCGCGAGCGAATTGCCACCCTCGAGGACCCGGAGTTCGAACGATGAGCGTCATCGACCTGGTGGCCCGGTCGCGCGCCCGCCGCCGATGGCTGTTCGTTGCCGGCGGCAGCCTGGCGGTCCTCGCAGCCGGGACGGTGGTCCTCGGGCGGTTCGCCGGTCTCCGGGCGGCGCTGGCATGGGCTGGCGTCGCGGCGCCGCTTTTCGCCTCCGAGGTGTACTTTTTCTCCTCGCTCCGCGAGGGGAGCGCGGTCGCAGTCCGCGCGGCCAACGCCGTCACGCTGTTCCGGGGGTGGCTGTTCGCCGCCGCCGGCGGGTTCGTCGCGCTCGGGCCCACTACCGCGCTCGTTCCGCCTGGGCTGGCCGGCGCCGTGGCCTGGGTCCCCGGCGTCTGCTACGGCCTGGGCGCCGCGCTGGACCAGGTCGACGGCCGCCTCGCGCGCTACACCGACACCGCGTCGCGGTTCGGCGAGCGACTGGACATGGCCGTCGACACCCTCGGGTTCGTCGTCGCGCCGGCCGTCGCCGTCGCCTGGGGGCGCCTGCCGGTCTGGTACCTGTCGCTGGCGGCCGCCCGCTACCTGTTCAAGGCCGGTCGCGGGTACCGCCAGTGGCGCGGCCTGCCGGTCCACGACCTGTCGCCCCACTCCCTGCGCCGGACGCTTTCCGGCCTGCAGATGGCGTTTCTCACGGTCGCGCTGCTCCCGCTGGTCTCTCCGGACACCCTCGCGGTCGTCGCCGTCGCCGTCCTGGCGCCCTCGCTTGCGATGTTCGGCCGCGACTACCTCGCCATGGCCGGCCACTACCGACCATGATGGCGCCCACTCACGTCCTCGTCGGGCTCGTGCTCGCGGCCGCCGTCGCCCGCGTCGACCCGGCACTGGCGACGGCTGCCGCGGTCGGCGGTGTCGCGGGCGGAGTCGCGCCCGACCTCGACATGTTCGTCGGCCAGCACCGCCGGACGCTCCACGCGCCGGTCCTCGGGTTCGTGCCCGCGCTCGCGACGGGTGCCGTGGCACTCGCCCGGCCCACGCCGCCCTGGGTCGCGCTGGCCGTCGGGTTCCTGGCGGCAGCCGTCCACCCGGCCAGCGACGTCCTCGGGGGCGGCCGGGAGCTCCGTCCCTGGGAGCGGACGAACCGCGATGGCGTGTACTGCCACGCGGCGGGCCGGTGGCTCCGGGCCCGGTACGTCGTCCCCTACGACGGGTCGCTACGAGACGCCCTGCTCGCGGCCCTGCTCTCGGTGCCCGTCGTGGTGACCTTCACCGGCCCCGTCCGGTACGTCGCCGTCGCGCTCGTGCTCGCCGGCGGCCTCTATGCGCTCGTCCGCAGGCGGATTCCCGACTACGTGGAGCCGTACATCGAGTGACCGCTCGGTCGGACGGCCGTGACGGGCGACCGCACGGATGCGCGACGTTCAAGTCCCGGCCGGCCCGAGACGGCGTCAATGGACGGAGACACCCGGCGGCTGGTCGCGTTCGTCGCGTCACAGCTCGTGTTCGTCGCGGCGC
>CAZUWC010000177.1:0-4719 GCA_964623935.1 uncultured Halobacteriales archaeon | reverse complement strand
TCGGGCGACGAGTGGATCGATATCCGGGTTCGGGACGACGGCTCGGGCATCCCGGACGCCGAGCGAGACGGCCTGTTCGAGCCTCCTTCCTCGGGGGACCACGGATACGGACTGTACCTGACCGAGAACCTCGTTGAGCTGTACGGCGGGACACTCGATCTGGTGGAGACGGGGCCGGAGGGGACGACCTTCCTGGTGCGGTTGCGCGCAGTCCCGGCGCCCGGGACGTACACCCCGGCCCGGCGACCCATCACCCCGACACGGTCGGCCTGACCGTGGGTTGCACTACCGGTTCGGAGCCCGTGAGATGGTTGCTACGGACACAGCATACGGTCGGAGGAACGGGGGACGTAGGTCCGTTCTGCGGGGACGCTCACGGTCGTCCGGCGCGTACAATCGTAGGCCGTGAGCTGCCCACCGTGGACACAGCCCGTATCGAGACCGACAGCCCACTCCTCGACGAGGGGCTCCGTGAGCACGGTGTGTCCGAAGAATATCCGTGGCGGCCCCTCGTAGGAGTCGAACCAGAACGGGCCGTCGTACCCGTTTTCGGCGGGGATCGAACGCGTCTCCAGCAGGTCCGCGGGACCCTGCTCGTCGAGAGGCGTCTCCGGATCGACTCCGCCGTGGACGACCATCGCGCTGTCCCACGAGACGACCAGTGGAAAGGCATCGATGGCCTCCCGGCTGGCAGGCGAGAGGCCGGCAGCTTCCTCGCCACGCAGGAGCAACGCTTCGTTGTTACCGCGCACGCTGAGTGCACTGTCCCGGGTTCGAACGAACTCGACGACCGCGTCGCTGGCGGGCCCTTTCCGGACCAGGTCACCCACGAAGACGACGCGGTCCGCACTCCCGGGGGCCAGTCGCTCCCAGAGCGCCCGCAGTTCGTCGATACAGCCGTGGACGTCACCCACCACGTAGACGGTTCCGTCCCCGGAGACGTCGAGGCGAGTGTGGGCCGGCGCGAGGGACGCACCGAATTCCGGGACGGTCATCGGCGGCGGTCCTGTCGCAAAAGGCCCTCCCTGGCCTGTTCCATGAACGTCTCCTGTGCGCGGGTGACGGGTTCGTCTTCCTCCGGGTGTCGCTGGACGTAGCTCCCGTCTGATTGCATCTCCCAGCAGTCCCGGTTGTCGGCGAGACAGATGTCCAGGATTTCCTGCAGTCGGCTCTGGAGCGCCGGGTCGTGGATCGGCGTCACGGCCTCGACGCGGTTGTCGAGGTTGCGCTCCATCCAGTCCGCGGAACCGATGTAGTAGCGCTCGGCGCCGTCGTCGTTGAAGAAGAAAATCCGGGAGTGTTCGAGGAATCGTCCGACGATGCTGGTCACGCTGATCGTGTCACTCACGCCCTCGAGTCCCGGCCTGAGCCGACAGATGTCCCGCACGATCAGGTCGATCTCTACGCCAGCCTGCGAGGCGCAGTAGAGTTCCTCGACGATCTCCGGGTCCTCGAGCCGGTTGACCTTCGCGACGATCCGTGCCGGCCGTCCCTCCCGGGCGTGGGTTGCCTCCCGTCGGATCAGGTCCACGAACCGGTCGCGCATGTTGCCCGGCGCGATCAGCAACTCCCGGTACTCCTCGTGGAGCGAGTGCCCGGTAAAGTAGTTGAACAGTTTCACCAGGTCCTGCCCGATGTCCGGGTTGGCCGTCAACAGCCCGAGATCCTCGTACTGTTTGGCCGTCTCGGAGTGGTAGTTGCCCGTCCCCACGTGAGAGTACAGTTCGACGCCGTCGTCTTCCTCCCGAACGACGAGCGTGGTCTTGGTGTGTGTCTTGTACCCGATGGTGCCGTAGGCGACGTGGATACCCTCCTCTTCCAGGGTCTTCGCCCACTCGAGGTTGTCCTTCTCGTCGAAGCGGGCCTTGAGTTCGACCATGACCGCGACCTGTTTCCCGTTCTCGGCTGCCTCGATCAGACTCCTGATGATCTTCGACTCGCTGGCCGTCCGGTAGATCGCCGCCTTGATCGCGAGGACGTTCGGGTCGTTTGCCGCCTCGTCGATAAAGCGCTGGACGGTGTCGGTAAAGGAGTGATACGGGTGGTGAATGAGGATGTCGTCACGCCGGACCGCTTCGAAGATATCGCGGGGCTGGTCCCCGTGAGGACCTGCCAGGCGCGGATGTGGCTGTGGCGACCAGTCGGGCTCTTTCAACTCCGGCCGGTCGAGGCCCGTGAGTTCCATGAACTCCCGGTAATCGAGCGGCGGCGGAACCTCGAACACCTCCCGCTGGCCGACGTCGAGTTGCGCTGTCAACAGGTCCAGTATCCGGTCGGACGTGCCGGCCTCGACTTCCAGGCGGACCACCGTCGCGAACCGACGTTCCTCGAGGACTTCCTCGACCATCTCGATGAGGTCCTCGGCGATCTCCTCGTCGCGGCGGACCTCTGCGTTGCGTGTCACCCTGAACGTCGCGTGTTCGAGGATTTCCACGTCCGGGAAGAGTCGGTCGAGATTGGCGGCGATGATGTCTTCGAGCAGCACGTACCGTGTCTCGTCGCCGACCTCGATCAACCGGGGACGGTTCTGTGGAATCTTGACCCGGGAGAACGTCGGCTCGGTCCCGTCGTCCTCCCTGGTCAGCACCGCCAGCGAGAGCGACAGGTTCGAGATGTGTGGGAACGGGTGTGCCGGGTCGAAGGTGAGCGGCGTCAGCGTCGGAAAGATCGACGTCTCGAAGTAGTTGTCGAGCGTGGCCTTCTCTTCGGGTTCGAGTTGCTCGTAGTCCGCAATGTCGATTCCTGCCGCCGAGAGGGCCGGCCGGATCTCCTCGTGATAGCACTCGGCCTGCCGTTCGAACATCGGCGCCGCCTTCTCCATGACCGCCCGCCACTGCTCGCGGGGCGTCCGGCCGTCCGGTGTCGTGTCCGTGACGCCCGCCGCGATCTGCTGTTTCAGGCCCCCGACCCGCTTCATGAAGAACTCGTCCATGTTCTGGGTGAAAATCGAGAGGAACTTCACCCGCTCCAGTAGCGGGTTCCGGTCGTCGATCACCTCGTGCAGGACCCGCTCGTTGAACTCCAGCTTGCTCAACTCCCGGTTCAGGTAGTACTCCGGGTCCGAGAGATCGACCGCCTCGTCGTCCGTCTCCTGGTCAGACATCTGGTACCCTCGGTCGCTCCGCTCTCAGATGCCGAACGACTCGCTCCCGCAGTTCGGACAGACGAGTTTCCCCTGTGCCTGGTCCGAGACACTCCCGAAATCCGGCTCTGTGAAGCAACCCCGGCAAATCAGCGGGCCATGAAACATGGTTACAACAGAGGTACGGCCGAGTTCGATTAGGCCTTGCTAATACCCCTCCTGTTAAATATATATTACTATATAACGATCATATCAATCCGAACAACGACCGGCGACCGGCCTGAATCATCAGTTCACAGTAGACCAAAAATATATCCATATGCCTCCATATAGGTATATTCCCGAGAATGGCCGCGACCATGACTGTCGCGCCGGACGCTGTCTGGAGCGATCCGGGAATCGACGGGCTCGACGTCTCCGAGGCGGAGTGGCGACTCGACGTCGACCGGTACGGGGAGTTCCTCGTCGAAGCCACCGGCATCTCCCCGGCGGACGGGCTCACATCCTCGGACTGTTACCGGATCGGCAACCGTCTCCAGGCCCTGATCGAGGAGCGCAAGCGCCAGGACGAATGGGAGCCGGCGCTCGTCGACGCGTATCCGGACGTCGACTCGCTGGCGGCGTTCGTGTGGCTGGCACGGTTCTTCCGGGCCTGTCACGACTGTCACGACGCCGGCGAACCCTGTCTCACGGCCTCCGGATGCGAGGCGTCGGCCAGTCGCTCCGAGTGCTCACACTGATCCGTACTCGCGCGTCGCGGTCCAGTACTGGCGCATGCGAGCGACCAGCGCGTCAGGCGACTCCGCGAAGAGCCGTTCGCCGACCGGGCGGCCACGGCGCTGGAGGCGGGACCGCCGGTCCATGATGACCGTCTCCAGGGTCTCCCTGGTCGCGGGTGCGAACAGTTCTTCGTCCTGCATCGTCTCGAGGAAGACCGCGAGGTCGTGTTCGTCGCCGATGACGTCCGACAGCGTCTTGAGTTCGCTCCGGCGGGCCTTCATCGGGCCGGTCCACACGCTCCGGAGCAGGCGGGTGTGGTAGCGGTGGTACTTGATCCGCTTTCGCCACTCGTGGAACCGTTCGGCGTCGGGGTCCTCGTAGGCCTCGGCCATACGGTCGCGGGCCCGTCTGTAGGACTTCCGCAGGCCCCCGGCGACGGCGTCGAACCCCTCGGTCGCGATGGGCAGGCCGTCAACGCGCTCTCGGCCAGCAACCAGATCCGCACGGACCGCCGCGAGTCGGCCCTGCAGGTCCTGGTTGGCAGCGACCGACTCGCGGCGCCCGACGAGGGTCTCACGCACCTCCCCCAGTCGCTCACCGTCGAGGGCATCCCGCTCTTCGGCGGCCGGCCCCACGTGGTCGTCGAAGGTTTCGATCAGCGCCTGTGCGTCCCTGACGTCGGAGAGTCGGCGGGCGGCGTCCCGGTAGTGAGCGTTTTCCTCGCTGTAGGTCGGCAACACGCCCCGGACGAGTCTGAGCGCCGCCCGCACCTCCTTGCACCGCTTCCTGACCTCGTGGACCGTCTCGTGGCGGCCCATGTCGCCATCGACGTGTTCCAGCCCGGCCTCGACTTTCCCGTCGATTATCCGCTTGATCCCTGCCGATACCTGTTCGTCCCGCTGTAGGGTGTACTCCAT
>CAZUWC010000176.1:0-4737 GCA_964623935.1 uncultured Halobacteriales archaeon | reverse complement strand
GCGACGGCCGTCCCGGTCGAGTGACCCCGTCGGTGACGGATTCCTGTCGTATCAGATACGCTTAAGAGCCGACGCGTGCTACACCCACCTGGATGGGAACTGTTAACAGCCCACTCAGACAGCAGGCCCGGACGATTTTCAGCGACCTCGGATACAGTGTCTCCACGGAGGAAGGGGAACTGCGCGCGACGCGGAAGTGGCGCGTCGTCGAAGTGACGCCGATGGCCGAACCGCGCGACCCGCCCTCGTCGGGGCAGTTGCGCTGTTTCGTCACCTGGGCCGAGACCGTCCCCGCACTCGAACGGCGCCTCGAACGGGCCGACCCCGACTACGAGTGGGCGATCATCGGCATCGACGGCGACGGGGACTACGAGGTGGCACAGCGCCTACTCGCGTGACTGAACCGCCACACGCCGGCCGGCCGTGGCTGCGAGTATCACTCACGCGAGGTTTATACAGACACGCGACCTAGCGGGGGAGTATGTTCATCGGCCACGGTCTGGCAGCGTTCGCCATCGCGGCCAGCGTCGCCGCCAGACGTGGCTGGCCCGGCCAGCGCGCGCTCGCGGTGGGTCTCGTAGCCGGACTGTTCGCGACCCTGCCCGACGTCGACATGCTGTACGCGGTGGCCGGACTGCTGGGCGGGATGGAGGGCGTGTTCGTCACCTCCGACGCGTTCTGGGACGTCGCCAACGAGGTCCACCGCGGGGCCACCCACTCGCTCGTGGTCGGTGCCGTCGCGACAGTCGGGTTCGCCGGCTGGCGCGCCCGCGATGACCGCCGATTCGGTGCCGTCGGGGGGTTCGTGCTGGCCGGACTGGTCGCCGTCGTGGCGGCCGTCGGCGGCGTCGTCACTGGCGCCGTCATGGCTGCGTTCGCCCTCTTTGGCGCCGGCGTCGTCCTGCTGGCCGAGCGGTTCGGGTTCGGCGCCCGCGTCGTGCTGGCCGCGGCGGCGCTTGGACTGCTGACGCACCCGTTCGGTGACCTCCTGGCCGGCCCGTCGCCCGGTCTCCTGTACCCGCTGGACGTGACGCTGGTGGCCGACCGGGTCGTGTTGCACGCCGACCCGACGCTGCACCTGCTGGGGGCGTTCTTGTTGGAACTGGGCACCGTCTGGCTGGCCCTGGCCGTGTTCGCGAATCTCAGTGGCTGGCGGCTCCGCGAGCAGGTCGCCCCGCGTGCCGCGGTCGGGCTCGCCTACGCGGGAGCGGTCTTCGCCATCCCCGCCCCGACCGTCGAGGTGGCGTCACCGTTCGTGTTCAGCGTCCTCGCGGTCGGCCTCGTCGCCGTCCCGTTCCGCCGCAGTCGCCGCCCCGGATCGCTGGCCCAGCTCCCGCGGATGGCGACGACGGCCCTCGCTGCCGTCACGGTCGCAGCCCTCGCCTACGCCGGGGCGTATCTGGTCGTGCTGGCATAGACCGGCCGATTCCTCGCTGCCGACAGGCTTTCGTCCTCGCCAGCCCTGGTTCGGGTATGGTAGAGACGGCAGTCGACGAACTGTTCAGCGACCAGCGGGTCAACGCGGCCCTCGCCTGGGTGGTGGTCGGGGCGCTCGTCCTGATCGCCGCGTGGAGCTTCCTGGCCGGCGACGTCCTCTGGGCGGGCTTTGCGGCGTCCGTCGCCGCGCTCGCGCTCGTCCCGCCCGTGGCCTACCTCTCGGCGCGGACGATGTTGCCCTGGGAGATACTCCTGCTCGCGGGACTTCCCATTCTCGGGCGTGCCGTCGCCACGTTCCGCCTCAGCAATCAGGTCGCGACCTACCTCTCCGTGGCCGCGCTCGCGCTGATCGTCGCGGTCGAACTCCACACCTTCACGACCGTGGAGATGTCCCCCACGTTCGCGGTCGTGTTCGTGGCCATCGCGACGATGGCGACCGCCGGCGTCTGGGCGGTGGTCCGGTGGAGCCTCGATATCACGCTGGGGACGACCTTCATGTTCCAGCCCGGACTGACCGAGGCCGAGGTCGAGCGGGGCGTCATGCTGGAGTTCGTCGCCTCGACGGTCGCGGGACTGCTCGCGGGTGTCGTCTTCGAGTTCTACGTCCGCAGGCGTGCCACGCCGGACAGACGCGTCCCGGAGGAGATCGACTCGGCCGGCCGGGTCCCGCCGCCCGAGGAGGCCGGCTGATGGGCCTGCGGAACCGTGTCGGCCCGAGCGAACGCCGCCAGAAACAGGCGTCGTACGTCATGGAACTCGCCCTCGTGGGCATCATCCTCATCGGGGTCGAACGCGGGAACACGGGGGTCATCGTGAACGCCCTGGTGGGGTTGCTCGCCACGCAGGTCCCGCCCCTCCTCGAACGGGACTACGACATCCCGATGGACCCGGCGCTGACACTGTGGATCACCACCGCCGTCTTCCTGCACGCGGTGGGCGTGCTCGGCCTGCCGGGCAGCGAGGCCAACTTCTACACGACCATCTGGTGGTGGGACCACGTGACTCACGCCCTCTCCTCGTCGGTCGTGGCCGCGGTGGGGTACGCGACCGCCCGCGCGCTCGACGTCCACTCCGAGGAGATCCACCTGCCCCCGAAGTTCATGTTCGTCTACATCCTGCTGTTCGTGCTCGCGTTCGGCGTCTTCTGGGAGGTCATCGAGTTCGCGCTGGGCGAACTGGCACGCCTGACAGGCAACGCCGCGGTCCTCACCCAGCACGGCCTGGGCGACTCGATGCTCGACCTGGTCTTCGACACCATCGGGGCCGTCGTCGTCGCGGTGTGGGGGACCGCCCACCTCACCGGCGTCTCGGGGTACATCGCCGCCCGACTGGAGACCCGGAGCGCCGACCGATCCTGATACTGTCGGCTATAAGCCCGTGAGCAGTTTCGCCCCACCCGGGTCGCGAAATCGCTCACGAAGTTATAGCCGACAGTATGACGGATTTTTACGCGACGGCCGAAAACCCCTGCGTATGGTCCTCCAGGTGGTGACGACGCTCGCTGCCGGCGTCGTCTTCGGACTCGCACTCGCGGCACCCCCGGGGCCGATGAACGCCATCATCGCCGAGGAGAGCGTCCTGCGGGGCTGGCTCGCGGGGTTCAAGGCCGGCCTCGGGGCGATGTCGGCGGACTTCTGTTTCTTCGTGCTCGCACTCGTGGGCGTCGTGGCCGTCATCGACAATCTGCCGACGCTCCGGGGGACCATGGTCGGCGTCGGCGGCCTCCTCATGCTGTACTTCGCGTACGGGGCCGCACGCGACGTCCGGGCGACCCTGGCTCCCGAGGCCGAGGCTGCCGGCGAGAGCAAGGGCTTCCGGAAGGCGTTCGTGCTCGCGTTGACCAATCCCTACCAGATCCTCTTCTGGTTGACCGTCGGCGTCGGACTCCTCCGGGAGGGGAGCCACGACCTGCTGGCCGAGACACCGTACCTCGGGGACGCGCTGGCCGGGACGCTGATCGTCCAGACGGGCAGCGCCGCGCTGATCGTCGGCCTGTTCGGCGGCATCGTCGTCTGGATCGTCGGCTTCCCGGCGGCGCTGGTGGCCGCGGGCCGGCGCGTCGACGAACTCACGCCGGTCGTCGCCGTGGTGAGTGCGCTCGTGCTGGGTGGCTTCGGCGTCGCCTTCCTCTACGACGCCGCGACGACGCTACTCTAGATCGACGCCAGCGACTTCCTCATCGAGCCACTCCTGCATCCAGCGCACCCGCTTGATGCGCCGGTCGGCGATGTCCAGCGCCGTGCGACTCTCGACGCGGTCGCGGGCGTCCTGGCCGCGCTCGACGACGCGGCCGACCATCTCGGCGGCGTCCATGTGCGTGCGGGCCTCGTAGCCCATCCGCAACAGCATGAGTGCGGCGCCGTTGGCACCCACTTTGTCGAGGATGTCCGCCTCGATGAGACACTGCGTCTCCAGGGGGAGGTCGGTGGGGTCGCCCTGGTAGGAGTGGTCATCGACGGCCGAACACGCCTGGTCGACGAAGGACGGGGGGTACTCACACTGGGTGGTCAGGTACTCGCGGGCGATGCGGGCACCCTCCTCGGCGTGGACGTCCTGGTCGACCTCGAGTTTGGCGATGTCGTGAAAGAGGGCCGCCACCCGCGTCACGTCGACGTTGGCGCCCTCGGCGCGGGCGATCTCCTCGGCGAGGTCGACGACGTTGCGGATGTGGTTGAACCGGTAGGCCGCGGAGTGCCAGGGGTACCACCGCATCCGGCCGCCGTCGTCGTCGTTCTCGACGCTGGCGGCGAGGTAGTCGTGGACGAACTCCTCCATCGCCGCGAACTCCTCGGGGGAGACTGGCGACTCCTGTATCTCAACACCCACAGCACCACCTCCTCCACATGGGGCGAACGTTGGTCATCTTACCGGAGAGAACGTGAGTTCGGGTCTTTAGCGTTACGACACGAAGAGGACGGGAATGCCTGCCGGCCCGGGGGGTTCGGGACCCCGGCCAGCGAGACCACACATGGCGGATTTGAATCACGAGGCTGTACGACGTTCCGTGCGAGTATTGTCGTCGCTGATTTTGTTTCCAACTTTTTCTCGACATTTTTACTGCGTACTCGGGCATACTTAACTCTTTTTCCGAATGATTGTTTGTATTTAGTCCGCAAAGGTTGACGCTTCCGAAAGAGAAATTCGAGTGGGCTGGCGGACGGCCGTGGCGACGGACCGGGTACGTTTATGCTGCCAGGCGGCGAAGTCGGGGTATGGAGATCCGAGAAGCCCGCCCGGATGACAGGCCCGCGATCAGGGACGTCGCGCGCCGGTCGATGCAGGCGTCGTACTCGCTGGACC
>CAZUWC010000175.1:0-4748 GCA_964623935.1 uncultured Halobacteriales archaeon | reverse complement strand
CAATCGAGTTCGGCACCATCACCATCTCGGACGCCATCTCGATGGGCACCGAGGGCATGAAGGCCTCGCTCATCTCCCGCGAGGTGATCGCCGACTCCGTGGAACTGGTCTCCTTTGGCGAACGACTGGACGGCCTCGTGACCGTTGGCGGCTGTGACAAGAACATGCCGGGGATGATGATGGCCGCCATCCGCACGGACCTCCCCTCCGTGTTCCTCTACGGCGGGTCGATCATGCCCGGCGAACACGAGGGCCGCGAGGTCACCATCCAGAACATGTTCGAGGGCGTCGGTGCCGTCGCCGACGGCGAGATGAGCCCCGAGGAACTCGACGAGATGGAACGCAATGCCTGCCCCGGCGCGGGCTCGTGTGGCGGGATGTTCACCGCCAACACGATGGCCTCCATCTCCGAGACCATCGGGTTCGCGCCGCTGGGGTCGGCCTCGGCACCCGCCGAGGACGAAGCGCGCTACGAGGAGGCCGACCGCGCCGGCCGGGTCGCCGTCGGGGCCGTCGAGGCCGGCCGTCGGCCGTCGGACTTCCTCTCCCGGGAGTCCTTCGAGAACGCCATCGCGCTCCAGGTCGCGGTCGGGGGCTCGACGAACGCAGTCCTCCACCTCCTCGCGATGGCCGCCGAGGCGGGCGTCGAGTTGGACGTCGAGGTCTTCAACGGGATCAGCGCACGGACGCCGAAGATCGCGAACCTCCAGCCCGGCGGCGAGCGGGTGATGAACGACCTCCACGAGGTCGGCGGCGTGCCGGTCGTCCTGCGCGAACTCCACGAGGCCGGCCTCGTCCACGGCGACGCGCTGACCGTGACGGGCAACACTATCGCGGCGGAACTGGACCGCATCGACCCCCCCGCAATTGCGGACCTCGGTGTCGACTTCCTGCACACCGTCGAGGACCCCATCCACGAGCGCGGTGCCATCCGCGTCCTGACGGGCAACCTCGCCCCCGAGGGCGCAGTCATCAAGATCACCGGCGAGGACCACCTCCACCACGAGGGGCCGGTCCGCGTCTTCGAGAGCGAGGAGCCCGCCATGGCGTACGTCCAGGAGGGCAACGTGGAGTCGGGCGACGTCCTCTGTATCCGCAACGAGGGGCCACGTGGCGGCCCGGGCATGCGCGAGATGCTCGGGGTCACCTCCGCCGTCGCCGGCCAGGGCCACGCCGAGGACGTCGCGCTGTTCACCGACGGGCGCTTCTCCGGCGCGACGCGTGGCTTCTCCATCGGCCACGTCGCCCCCGAGGCGTACGTCGGCGGCCCCATCGCCGCACTCGAGGACGGCGACACCGTCACCATCGACGTCGACGACCTGGAACTGTCGGTGGAGCTCTCGGCGGCCGAAATCGAACAGCGACTCGAGGACCACGCTCCCGAACCCACCTACGAGAACGGCGTGCTCGCGAAGTACCACCGCGACTTCGGGTCGGCCGCCAACGGCGCGGTCACGAACCCCGGCGCGCAGTGGGAGTAGTGCCCTCGCCGGGGATTATACCGGTGGACGTAAGCTATCCCACCCTACTTCGCACGGGGGCGATGGCCCCGCTCGGCTGGTGAGGTGAAGAGCACGCCCGGGTTCATGATCCCCGCGGGGTCGAAGGTGTCCTTGACCGCACGGAGCGACTCCCGGAAATCCGCCGTCTCGCGCTCGTAGTACTCCTGGTGGACGCGGCCGACGGCGTGGTGGTGGGTGATGGTCGCGCCGTGGTCGGCGATGACCTCCGAGGCGGCCCGCTTGACCGTCCGCCACTGTTCGAGTTCGCGCCCGCGCTCGGCCGGCGCGACGAACGTGTAGTAGGGGGCCGGCCCGTCGGGGTAGACGTGCGTGAACCGACACGAGAGGTGCCCCATCCCGCAGGCCTCCTCCATCGCGTCCGTCACGCGCTCGTAGACGTCGGCGTGGAAGTCCGGAAAGTCCGACCACGTGATCGACGTCTCGAAGGTGTCGAAGATGACCCCGAGACGGACGAAGGCGTCCCAGAGGTACGGCGCCTCGATGAACGCCGTCCGCCAGCGGTCCTCGGGGCCGGGTTCGTCGCGCTCGCGGTCGCCGTGGACCGGCCCGCGCGGGCACTCGCCGCCGAACGCCTCGCAGATGTCGAGTGCCTCCGCGAGGTTCTCCCGGGTCGACCCCGACTCGCGCAGCGACTCGAAGCCCAGGAAGAGCAGATGATCGTCGCCCTCGGCCACCTCGAAGATGTCGGCCTCGTTGCTGTCGAGCAGGCGGCAGTTCGCGGGCGAGAGCCGCGCCTGCGCGATCTCCCGGGTGGCGTCGACTGCCGCGTCGAACTCCGCGAAGTGGACTGTCGCCCGCGCGCGGCCCGCTGGCCGGGGCTGGACGTCCAGCCACGCCTCGGTGATGACGCCGAGTGACCCCTCCGAACCGAGGATGAAGTGGTTGTTCTTCGGCCCGGCGGCGGTCCGGGGGACGGCCCGCGTCTCGACGGTGCCCGCGGGCGTGACCATCCGTGCGTTCTCGACGAAGTCGTCGATGTGCGTGTAGTCGGTCGCGAAGTGCCCGCCGGCGTGGGTCGCGAGCCACCCGCCGAGCGTCGAGAACTCGTAGGACTGGGGGTAGTGGCGCAACTGGAAGCCATGCTCCGCGAGACCGTCCTGAATCTGTGGGCCCAGCGCACCGGCCTGGATGCGGGCCCGCCTGGCTTCCTCGTCGACGGCCACGATCTCGTCCATCCCCCGGGTGTCCAGCGAGAGCACCCCCGCGTAGCCCCCGTCGACGGCGCCCCCCTCCACGCCGCCGACGACGCTGGTCCCGCCGCCGTAGGGGACGACCGCGACGTGTTCGTCGGTGGCCCACGAGAGGATGTCCGCAACCGCTTCTTCCGATTCGGGTTCGGCGACGATGTCGGGTGCCGGCGCGAAGTTTCCACGGAGGCCGCGGACCTTGTCGCGGTAGGCGTCGCCGTAGGTGTGGTGGACCCGCGCGCGCCTGGCTTGCGTGGTGCAGTCGAACCCCGGGTCCTCACGGCCGGGTTCGGGCACGTCGACGTCGGCCAGATCCGGCGGGTCGATCAGTTCCAGGTCGGGGAAGCCGAAGTCGGTTTCCAGGCGCTCCCGGAGGGCGTCGACGCGCTCGGGGTCCGGGTGCTCCTCGACGTACCCCCAGCCCCAGTAGCTGCGGGTGCGGTCCTCGCTCACGCCTGCCCACCCCCTCGGCGCCGGAATCTACCGCGGGCGGTGTCGGGAGAGGCCGCCGCGGGAGTGCGTGTGGGTGTCTCGACCGTGCCGGGTACTGACTCGACCATGCTGGGTACACCATCCAGGGGGACGCCTAAAACGCCTCTGTCTGGTGGTTGACACGCCCGGAAGAGGTACCGACTGCCGGGGTGGCCGCCGGAAGTATCGGGTGCGACCCGGGCCGGGATCCGTGGTACCGCGACTCTCGGAAGGGTTATCCCTCGCCCGGGTGTACGTGTATTCGCAATGGCAAACGGTACGGTTGATTTCTTCAACGACACAGGCGGTTACGGATTCATTTCGACTGAGGACGCGGACGAAGACGTGTTCTTCCACATGGAAGACGTCGGCGGCCCCGACCTCGAAGAAGGACAGGATGTCGAGTTCGACATCGAACAGGCCCCCAAGGGCCCCCGCGCGACGAACCTCGTCCGCGACTGACTGCGAGTTCCGGTCGTTGCCACCGGTAACGACCCCACGACTCGATTCTCTCACACTCACGCCACGTAGTCACGGGTCTCCCGGTCCAGTCGTGCGTCCCTGATTTCCGCGGGCGCGGCCTGGGACCGGCCCAGAAAGAACCTACCCGTCGAGGTATCCCAGGACGCCCTCGACGTTCATCGCCATCTTCGCCCGGGCGGTCGACTCGCCCCAGACGTCGACGCTGTCCGGTCGAACCTCGGTCCCCGTCCGTTCGACGAAGTGTTCGACGAGTGCCTCGTCGTCCTCGAATTGCTCGCGTGCCGCCCGGACGTCCGCGACCCACGCTTGGAGTTCCTCGGCGTATCTCTCGAGCAGGTCGCCGGGTTCCCAGGCGCCGAAGTGGCCCAGGTACAGCGCCGACGGGTCGAGGTCGGCGAGCAGGTCGGCGTCGGCCAGACACTGCTCGAGGTCGAACGTCGGCGGCGGTGTCTCGGGATAGGGGACGTCGAGGCCGGCAGCGTAGGAGCCGGCGGCGTCGGCGGTGAAGACGCCCTCGGAGACGGGGTCGTAGAGGGCCACCTGGTGGGGGGCGTGGCCCGGCACGTGGTGGACCGAGAGCGCCCGGTCGCCCAGATCCAGGTCGTCCCCTTCCGCGAGTTCGACCACGCGCTCCTCGGGAACCGGCCGTGGCTCGGCGTAGTACTCGATCAGGTCACCGACGGCTGCCCTGGTTCCCTGCCAGAGGCGTTCGGGTTCGACGAGGTGTGGAGCGCCGATTTCGTGGACGCAGACGTCGGCGTTCGGACACTCGGCGGCGAGGTAGCCCGTCCCGCCGGCGTGGTCGAGGTGGACGTGTGTCGGTACGATGGCCGCAAGGTCCTCGCGGCCGATACCGACCTCGGCCAGCGCGTCGAGGACGAGGTCGGTGTCGGTGCCGATACCCGTATCGACGATTGCGGGCCGGTCGGTATCGAGGATGTAGACGGTACCGTACTCGGCGGTGCCGTAGACGCCCGTATCGACGTAGTAGACGTCAGTGCTGTGCCCGGCACTCGCCTCCCGGAGGTCACCAACTGCCATGTCAGGTGGGGGTCGCGCCCGGGCAAAAGCGTTCGGCTCTCGG
>CAZUWC010000174.1:0-4759 GCA_964623935.1 uncultured Halobacteriales archaeon | reverse complement strand
ACACGCGAAGCGTGGTGCGACTATCGGCGCGAGCGTCGGTGCGGCGCTCGGGTCCCCGTTAGGTCCGGTCGGCGCGGGCGTCGGTGCCGGCTTCGGCGGCGCGACGGGCTACCTCGCCGGGTACGCACGCGATCAGGTGCCACCCTGACGGTCGTCTCAACACTCGCGGGAACGCGCTGCCGACCGGTCACGCCTCGGGGAGTTCGGCGGAAAACCTACATGCGGGTGCAGGATATGGGCCGTATGGACTTCGGACTGTCTGCCGAGCAGGAACAGATACGGGAGGAAGTCCGGCGGTTCGGGGAGAACGAGATGGCTCCCGTCGCGGGCGAACACGACCGCGAAGAGAGCTATCCCTGGGAGGTGGTCGAGAAGGCCGCGGAGATGGGCCTGACCGGCGCGAACATCCCCATCGAGTACGGGGGTGCGGGCTACTCGACGCTGGACGTGGCCCTGATCGTCGAGGAACTGTTCGCCGTCGACCCCGGGATCGGGCTGTGTATCTCCGCCGCCTCATTCGGCGCCGACGCCATCGTCGCCTTCGGCACCGAGGCCCAGAAGGAGGAGTTCCTCCCGCCGGTCGCCGCGGGCGAGGCCGTCATGGGGGCGGCCATCAGCGAACCCGACGTCGGCTCGGACGTCTCCTCGGTCTCGACGCGCGCCGAGACGGACGGCGAGGAGTGGGTGATCAACGGGAACAAGATGTGGATCACCAACGGATCGGTCGGCGACTACTTCGTCGTCCTCTGTGAGACCGACCCCGACGCCGAGGGACGGTACAACGGCTTCTCGCAGATTCTGATCGAGTCCGACCGCGAGGGCTTCTCCGCGGAGAAGATCACGGGCAAACTCGGTATCCGGGCCTCGGATACCGCCGAACTGATCTTCGACGACGTGCGCGTCCCCGAGGAGAACCTCGTGGGCACCCGCGGGGCGGGCTTCCTGCAACTGATGCAGTTCTTCGACGAGACTCGCACTGCCGTCGCCGCACAGGGAGTGGGCATCGCGAAAGGTGCCGCCGAGCGCGCGCTGGCGTACGCCCAGGAACGCGAGCAGTTCGGCCGTCCCATCGGCGACTTTCAGGCCATCCAGCACAAACTCGCCGACATGCACACCCGGACAGAAGCGGCCCGCCAGCTAACCTACAAGTCCGCCTGGAGCGTCGACAACGCCGACGAACAACTGACGGTGCTGGCCTCGATGGCAAAGGAGTTCGCCTCCCGTGTGGCGGTCGACGTCGCCGACGAGGCCGTCCAGATCCACGGCGGCGCGGGCTACGTCGACGACTTCGACGTCGAACGCCTCTACCGCGACGCCAAGATCACCCAGATCTACGAGGGCACCACCGAGATTCAGAAGAACATCATCGCCCGCGAACTGCTCGGCAAGGGCGCGTTCTGAAGAGGAGTCACGAGCCTCTTTGCGGTCTCCTGCTGGATCGTGGGTGCTGGATCGTGGGACGAAATTATATACAGGCGCCCGTACATCTCGGGTATGGATCGGCGGCGGTTCCTCGGTCTGGCCGGCGCGACGCTGGTGGCAGGGTGTGCCACGTCGTCGGGCGGTGACGACGGAACTCCATCACCGACGGAGACGCCACCGGCGACGGCCGCACCGACAGGGACCGCGACGCCACGCCCCACGCCGACAGCGACGTCGACACCCGAGCCCACGGCAACGACGCCGGTACCGATCGAGCCACGGGTGATCCTGTCGAATCCCGTCTCCCGGTGGACAGGGTTCGGGGACGCGGTGTCGAACGCCGTCAGCAGTGTCGGCGAGGGGGCGCGTCTCCCGGTGAGCGGACAGTTCAACATCTGGGTTCACGACGGGACGATCGACTACACGTCCCGGATCCGCGCCTTCGACACGGCCGGGGACCAGGTGGCGGTCCAGTCGTTCAGCGACGAGAAAAGCGTCGGCGAGGAGCAGTACATGCAGTGGGAGTCGTTCGTCGCGCTGGACACGACCGGCTGGGACCGGGGACGGTACACCGGCGAGTACACCGTCCGCGACAACGTCATCGAGGACCGCTCGGACCCGGCACAGTGGGCGGTCGAAATCGTAGCCCCGCTCAGTGGCGACGGGGCCGCGCTGGTGGGGACGGACATCCCCGAGACGCTGCCGCTGAACGAACGGGTCGAGTACACCCTGACCCTGGCGAACAGAACCGACCGGGACTCCTCGATCGTCTCCCCCATCAGCCGTCGGTCCGGTGGACGCTGGACGGAGGTCGTCGACGAGGCCACGATCAACGTCCCGGGCGGCCGGTCGGTCCGGTTTCCCCTCACGGCGAAGTTCAGCGAGGCTGGCGTCTACGAGTATCGCCTCGACACGGTCGACGTCACGTGGTCGGTCACGGTCGGTGATTCCTGATAATCCGAGTGGCCGTCTCCGACTCCTGTGGGGTCCTTTTATATCCCCCCGGGGTGTATGTCAGACGGTAACATGTACGACTCACTCCTGCTCCCCTACGATGGGAGCAACGAGGCAAAGCGGGGCGTCGAACACGGAATCGAACTGGCCGCGAGTCTGGGCGCGACCGTCCACGCGCTGTACGTCGCCGACCTGCCGGACTCGCCCCGGACCGTCTACTACACCGACGACGAGGACGAACTCCACGAGCAGTACGAGGCCCACGGCGAACAGCTCACCACCGAGGTCTGCGAGATGGCCGAGGCGTCCGGCGTCGACTGTACGACGGCGATCCGCTTTGGCAGCCCAGCCGCCGAGATCGTCGACTACGCCGAGGAGGAGGGCGTCGGCGCAATCGTCATGGGCAGCGCCTACGGTGGCGCACTCCGCGCCCTGCTCGGCAGCACCACCGACAAGGTCGTCCGGACGGCGACGGTTCCCGTCGTCACCCACCGCATCCAGCGCGTCGAGGAGTGACCATCAGTCGACGATCCGACTCGTTCCAGGGGGGAGGAACTCCTGGATGCGGTCGGGGCTGGCCACCTTCCGGACGAACGACTCGTCGACAAAGCGGTCGCGGAACTCGCGGTAGGCGCGCTTGGCGACGTCGTTCTGTGCGAACTTGCCCGGTTCGACCTCGATGGTCGTCTCGGCGCGGTCCTCGATGGGCGCGGGTGGCCCGCCGATCACGCGCGTCTCGGGTTCGCAGGTGATGCCGACCGCGACGCCGGCCGCGACATCCCGGTGGTAGGTGCGGTCGCCGCGGATGGCGAACCCGCCCTTCTCCAGGTACTCGCCGCTCTCGGGGGTCTTGGTGACCTGGTCGTGGTCGACCGCGTAGACATCGCCGGCGAACTTCCCGTCCTTCCAGACCGAGGAGTACGAGACCGCAAAGCGGGCGGCCTCCTCGCGGGACCGCTCCGGAACCTCGAGGGCGTCGTCGTAGGACTCGCTGGGGCCGGTCGCCTTCAGCACCGTCGCCGGCCCGCCGTGGGCCTGTGCGTGGAAGAACAGGTCACCCCGGTCGAGGTACTTCTTGACGATCGCCTCGTTCTCGTCGGCGTTCCGGCCGCCGATGACCAGAAAGCCGTCGCTCGTGTGGAACCACCGGAACTGCTCGTACCACTGCTCGGCGGCCCGGACCGGGATCGACGAGCGCGAGAGCCAGTCGACGTCGGCCTCTTCGTCCGCCTCTCCCGCCTCCTCGTCCGTTTCCTCGTCCCCGTCGTCGGCGTCCCACTGGTCGCGTCGTTCCCTCACCTGGGCGAGCTGTTCGCGCGTTTCCGCGATGGCCTCTTGGGCGCCCGCCTTCTTCTCCTCGATGCGCTTCGCCTCGTTGTAGAGGCGGTTGGCGTTCTTCTCGACACCGTCGGCGACCCGGAGGGTCACCGTGTACTCGCCGACGTCCATCGTGACGGTTCCCTCGCTGCCGTCGACGCCCCGGACTGCCTCGGCCGCGGCGATACCGCGTTCGGCTCCCTCCTCGAAGCGGGCCTCGATGTCCGCCCAGGGGATGCCCTCCTCGCGAGCGTCCCGGACCGTCGAGAGCACCTCGTCGACGGGGTCGTAGTTGGCGTACATCGCCTCGGCCTCCTCGCGGACGCGCTCGGCCTCCGCCTCGAAGTCCTCGATTGCCCCCTCTTGTTGCTGGATGATGCGCTTCTGTTTCTCGATCTCTGCCTCGAAGTCCGGCCGGTCCCGGCCGCCGTCGTCCTCCTCGTGGTCGGCCTCGAAGTTGGTGAAGTAGTCGTCCAGCGCCCCGGTGAACGTCTCGAAGACCTCGGAGTGTAGCGACGCGTGCTCCTCCATCGGGACGGGCGTGACGTCGACGCGCCGACCCGACAAGTCGTCGGCGTCCGGGTCCTCCTCCGTCCCCTCGTCGCGCTCGTAGTACACCCGCGGGTCAAGGTCGGCACTCCTCAGGCGGTCGTCGAGCGCCTGGATGGCGTCGTAGACCGCGCGGTAGTCGTCCTCGGTGGCCTCGTCGATGTCCAGCGTCTTGGACACGCCGGCGCGGGTACACAGTTCCTCGCCCCAGAGGCCGCCGAAGTTCAGCCGGGTCGCCAGCGTCCGGACGACGTCGGTGTCGGAGTCGTCCATCCGGGCGGCGAAGGCCTCGAAGTCCGCCGTCCTGGGGTCGAACCGGGCGTCGGGGAACTCGTACTGGGCGCCCGGCGCGACCGTCCGGGATTTCAGGCGGACCGTCTCCAGGCAGTCGACGACGCTTCCGGTCCCGTCCAGCACCGCGAGGTTCCCGTCGCCGAACAGTTCCGCGACGATGGTGGTGCTGTCGTCCTCGCGCTCGAAGCGCAACTGGAGGATGCGGTCGAAGGCGAACTGGGAG
>CAZUWC010000173.1:0-4779 GCA_964623935.1 uncultured Halobacteriales archaeon | reverse complement strand
CGACGCCGACGACGTCGAGATGACCACGCGGGCCTCTCCCGCCGACGACTGATCAGACGCCCCAGGCGTCGTGGTCGGCAGTAACATCAGTCGCCGTCCCGCCGTCGTAGCCGTCGAACTCCGCGAACCTCCCCTGTTCGCCCCGAACGCCGTCGTCGCGGTCCCCGTTCATATCACAGGGTGACGTTCTCGTCGGACAAAAGAGTGGTGTCGATACATCACCAGGGCTATTTGCACGCCCCACCACCCGGAGAACAGCATGCACTACGTCCTCTGGGCGGTGCTGGCGCTGGTCGCGTACTCGCTGGTGCCGCCGCTCTCGAAACTCGCGACCGAGGAGTTGCACATCATGTTCGTCGCGCTCGTCGCGAACGTCACTATCACGGCCGTCAACCTGGCCATCGTCCTCTACCTCGACGAGGGGTCCGTGGCGTCGCTGTCCACGACACACGGCTTCTACGCGCTCGCGGCCGGCGCCTTCCTCACGCTGGGCGTGCTGTCGTACTTCCACTCGCTGTCGATCGGCCCCGTCAGCGTCGTGACGCCCATCTTCGGGCTCTTTCTCGTCGGCAGCGCCGTCGTCGGCATGGTCGCACTCGAGGAACCCGTCACGGCGCGCAAACTCGCCGGACTGGCGTGTGCCGCCCTCGCTGTCTATCTCACCTCGACGGCCTAACGACGTGCAGATATTCGACCCAGGGTCGAAATTGCTCACGGGCGTATAGCCGGCAGTAACTGCCCCGGAGTATCGAATCACTGTTCGTTTGCAATTTTCGCGCCTCACCAAAGGTATTTTACTTTCTATCCCGATAGAGTTGATAAATGGGTGTATAATGTCCCGCGAAGTAAACAGAGACGGTGATACGTCCGGCGCCACCGCGGGCGAAGAGGTGGCCGGCGAAGACGGCACACACGTCGTGCTGTGGACGCGCCGGCCGGTCTGTGGGCCCCGGACGGAAATCATCGACCGCCTGAGTTCGCTCCAGTCGGCGGGCCACATCGCGGGCTTCGCGGTCGAGACCTGGCCCGACGAGGTTGCCGTCTCGGAGCACACGCGCCACTCCCGGGTCGTCGAGACCTACGAGCGGTTCCGGTCGTGGGCCGACGACGCCGGCGTCAGCATCTCCCCCCCGTTCGACCGGCGGACCGTCACCACGCTCGTGGGCCGCAGCGAGGAGGTGCTGACGCTTCCCGTGCTGTGTCTGGCTGTCTACGAGGCGGACCTCTGTGGCGTCTACCCCTGTGCCGACGGCGAGGAGACGCTGACCGTCACTGACTTCGTCGACGCCCACGGGGCCACCGACGCGACGCCCCGCCCCGCCGACCTGGTCGACGTCCCGTAGTAACCGCGGACCGCGGCCTGGTCGTCACTCCGGGGGCTTCCCGAACGCGAACGTCGTCATGGTACTCGCGGGCGTCGACCATCCGCTCACCGGCGCCGGGCGAGCAGTCCGGCCCCGAGGACTGCCAGCAGCGCCGCGACGGGGCCGAACCCGGGGCCGCTCCCGCCGGGCGTTGGCGTGGGCGTTCCCGGCATCTCGGTGGCCGTCGGTGTCGGCGTCACCGTCGGCGTCGGGGTCGCGTCCGGGTCGACGCCCTCGACCGTGATCGTGGCCGTGGTGTCGCCGTCGGTGGCCTCGATGGTGACCTCCCCGACCGCGTCGATGGGCACCCGGATCTGGCCCTGCGTGTCCGTCTCGCCGACCGTCCCGGCGCCGACGCTGACCGTGGCGCCCTCGACGGGCTCGCCGTACTCGTCGGTGACCGTCACCACGGTCGACTCGCCCACGACGACCCGGCGGTTGACCGACTCCAGCGAGAGGCTCGGTTCGCGCTGGATGGCCACCTCGAGGGAGGTCTGCTGTTCCGCGACACTGACGGTCCGCCGCGTGGCGTCGTAGCCGTCCTTGGTGACCCGGACGCGGTGGCCCTGGTTGACCGGGACCGAGGCCGTCACCCGGCCGTTGCTGTTCGTCGTCAGCGTGCTCCCGAGGTCGGTGAATCTGACCTGGGCGTTCCCGACAGGCTGGGGCGGGTCGAGGCGGTCGTCGACGACGGTTACCGTGACGTCGACGTCGGCGCGCTGGACGCTGATGGTCTCGGTCTTCTCGACCCGGGTGACCTCGAACGAGACCTGCTCCTGGAGGTGGCCGGGTGCGGTCACGCGGGCCGTGTAGTCACCGAGTTCCAGCGGCCCCGAGCGGGCGACGCCGCTCTCGTTGGTCGTCAGCGTCCCGACGTTGGTTCCGGGCTGGCGAATATCGATCTCGGCTCCCGGGACCCGTCCGTCTGCTCCCTCGACGACGAAGGTCGCCCGGCCGATCTCGGTGACCCTCACCTCTACCTTCTCACCGCTTCCCACGTCGAAGACCCGGAAGGGTCTGTTCCGCACGTACTCGTCGTCGTCGGTGTCGATCCGGACGGTCGCGCCCTCCGGGACGTCGACCAGCGCCCGGCCGTCGGCTGTCGTCGTCACCCGCTTGGGACCGCCCTCGCCGTCGTCCCAGGTCACGACGAGGTCGACGTCGTCGACCGGCCGGTCGTCCTCGTCGACGACAGTGACCTCCAGCGTCACGTCCTCGGCTGCTGCCACCCCCACTGTACTGGACAGGGCGACCGCGACTAGAAGCGTGACGGCCGCCGCCGAAACCACGGACCGAAGCATACGCGGAGTATCGGGGAGGACTCTTATACCTCTGACGGCGGCCGGACTACCGGTCCGACACCCGGGTAGCAACGTCTGCGATTTCCTCGCGTGTGGCCGTCAGGAACGGGCCGGGGACCGTACACGCGAGCGCGGCCGCCGCGACGGCGTCCGTGAGCGCCTTGTGGAGTGGCGCCCCGTCCGCGAGTCGACCGAGGAGACACCCCGCGAAGGCGGCCTGCCGGCCGGTCGCGTCGACGACGTCCACCTCGGGGGCCGCCTGCTCGTGGACGACGTTCGTGCCCGGCGAGTCCCTGAGTACCACGGCACTGCAGTCCTCCCGCGTGACGACCACCGTCTCCAGGTCCAGCTCCGCGGCAAGCGTGTTCGCGAGCCTGCGTGGCCGGTCGTTCCCGCCGAACACCGGGCCCGCGCAGGCCATATCGACGACGAGCACGTCGACGGGTTCGATCACGTTCTCGAGTGTCTCACGGTACCGGTCGGCCGACCGCAATTCCGGCCGGTAGTCGACAGCCACGGCCGTGGTTGCCCCGTTCCCGCGGGCCGCCCGGAGGACCGTCTCGGCCGTCGTGGCCGCCCCCTCCGAGAGAACGGCCGTGCTCGCCCCGACGAAGACGGCGTCGGCCGACTGGACCCGTTCCATCGGGAGGTCCGCGGGACTGACAGCGGCCACGGCCGTGTTCTCGCAGTCGTAGACGACGTCCTCCTCGCGGGGTTCCCGCTTGGGTTCGCGGAAGACCAGTCCCTGGCGTGCCTCGTCGGGGTCGACCCAGTCGACGTCTGTCGTGACGCCGTGCTGGTGGAGTTGCGAGACGACGCGCCGGCCCAGCGCCGAGTCTGGGAGCCGCGACACCCAGGTCCCGTCCGTGCCGACCGCCGTCGCCGCCGCGACGGCACCGCTCTCGATCCCGCCAGCGTGCAGGCGGGCGCCCCGTGCTGTCTCGAACCGCTCGGACTCCCGGGGCAACAACTGCAACGTCGTCTCCCCGAACGCGACGAGTTCTGACATACTCACGACGAGTCCAACCACCGGTTTAATTCCTCCGGCGGTAACGCGCCGCGATAGCGGGGCCGGGTGCCTACGCTCGCGAAACACGGACGTCCGCGCTCCCGTCCAGGGATTGCAACGGCGCCACCTCGTCCAGTTCGGCGACGACGTTCACCGGGGCGGCCGCCCGCGGTTCGTCCCCCTGGCTCGCGGGAGTTGGCCCCCAGAACAGGCACAGCGCCGACCCCTGCGGCCAGTAGGCCACCGCGCCCGCCGGGACCGCCTCGCGGGCGTCCTCGGCGGGGACGTCCACGGGGACCCGGAAGTACAGTTCGTCGCCCCAGCGCGTCGCCGACCCCTCCACGGGGAGGGCCTCCGCCAGCGCCGCGCGCGTCTCCGGGTTCCCGTCCGTCCAGGCCGCCGAAAGGGTTCGCCCATCTACCTCGACCGTGAGGTCGGTCATGTGCGCCCCATCGTCGCCCGTCCTCCTCATACTGTCGGAACCGTCTGTTCGGCCGACTGGTCCCGACCTACTCAATGGGGAACGCCCAAGCGTTCTTTGTGACGGGAGTCACACGCTCACACGCCATGGAGTACGCGCAGTTCCTCTCGGGACTCGTCCACGAACCGACCCAGCGCGAGGGCGAGGGGTTCGACCTGACCGTCGCCGAAATCTACGAGGTGACCGACCCCGGCCGCGTCGACTTCGGCGGCGGCGAACTCGACCCCGCGGGCCTCGAACCCCACGAAAGCGAGAAACGCGCCCCCGACGACGACTACGAGTGGTGGCACCTCGCGGCCGGGCAGTACCTCCTCGAGCACAACGAAGCCATAGCGAGCACGGACGTACGGTTCACCCTCCAGACCCGCGACGAACTGCTCGCCCGCGGGGCCTCCCATCCGACGCTGCACGTCACCGAACTCCCGCGGGTGCCGCTGTCTGTCGGCGGTGCCGGCCTCCGGCTCAAGGAGAACGCGCGCGTCTCGACGCTGGTCGGGGCCGACCCCGCGTGATACTGCCGGCTACAAGCACGTGAGCAATTTCGACCCCCCGTCGGGTCGAATATCTTCACTCCCGCTCGTACGTACTCGGCCGACCGCCCCAGAGAAACAGCGAGAGCGCGAT
>CAZUWC010000172.1:0-4845 GCA_964623935.1 uncultured Halobacteriales archaeon | reverse complement strand
GACGCCACCGACGCCGCCGAGCGGAGCGACGTCGTCGTCACCTGCCTGCCCGACTCCGAGGTCGTCGACACGGTCGTCCGCGAGGAGATCATGCCCGGACTGGGCGAGGGTATGACGCTGATCGACATGTCGACCATCTCGCCGACGGTCACCGAGGACCTCGCGGCGGACCTCGCCGAGGCGGGCGTGGACATGCTCGACGCACCGATCAGCGGCGGCGAGCAGGGCGCCATCGACGGGACGCTGTCGATCATGGTCGGCGGCGACGAGGCCGTCCTCGAAGCGCACCGGGATCTCTTCGAGGTGATGGGCGAGACGGTCACCCACACCGGCCCCAGCGGCGCCGGCCAGACCACCAAGGCCTGCAACCAGATCGTCGTCGCGGCACAGATGGTCGGCGTCAGCGAGGCGCTGGTCTTCGCCGAGCAGGCCGGGGCGGACCTGGAGGCGGTCGTCGAGGCCATCAGCGGCGGCGCCGCGGGCTGCTGGACGCTGGACAACCGCGCCCCCAGCATGATCCGTGGCGACTTCGAGCCCGGCTTCTTCGCGGGCTACCAGTACAAGGACCTCCGGATCGCCACCGACGCTGGCGAGGCCTACGGCGCGCCGATGCCACAGACCGAACTCGCCCACGAACTGTACAAGTCCATGGAGCAAAACGGGATGGAACAGGACGACAACTCCGGCGTGATGCAGGTCATCGAGCTGCTCGCGGGCACCGAGGCACGGATCGACGAGGTGTGAGTCTTTCCCGCTGCGTTCGGCTAACGAACTGTTAAGTGGCGATGTGCCCCTCGATGACACGTGGTCTCTCTACCCCCGTGGCCCGCGGCCGCGACGCTCGCCGTCGGCGTCGCCAACCTCGTGTTACTCGCGTACATCTGGCCGTGGCGCGACGAACCCGGCGGGGGGTGGTTCCTGGTCGTCATCGGAGTCCAGGTGTTCTGGTGTGGGACCTACGGCCTCGCGTTGCTGGTCTTCGACCCGCTCCTCCGGGAGGCCCTGGAGATCCTCACCTGGCTGCCGATCAACTGGATCGGCGTGTGCTTCCTCGCTTTTGCCCTCGAGTACACGGGCCGGGTGGACCTGTTGCACTCCTCTGCGTTCAAGGCCGCCGTGGGCTTCGAGATACTCTCGACGGCACTGGTGGTCACGAACCCGCTGCACAACCTCGTCTGGAGCGGCTTCGAACTCGCGCCGGCATTCGGCGCCGCGACGGTGACCTACACGCACCACCCCTGGGTGTTCGTCCAGTTCGTGGCGCTGTTTGCCTTCTCGGCGCTCGGGATCTTCCTCCTGCTGGATACGGTCATCAGCTACGGGCCGCTGTTTCGCAAGCAGGCACTCGCCATCGCCCTGACGCCGATCCCGCCGGCCGCCCCCTTCTTCATCTGGGTGTTCAAACTCGGCCCAGTCCCGCAGTTCAATCTGACGCCCCTGATGTTCCTCCCGCACATGCTGCTGGACATGTACGCGCTGTTTCGCAACGACATGTTCGAGTTCAAGCCCGCGACGCGCCGGACCGCCGAGCGGGCGGCCGTCGACGACATCGCCACTGCGGTCGTCATCACCGACCAGGAAGGGCGGGTCATCAACCTCAACGACGCGGCCGGGGAGACCTTCGGCGTCGACCGCCGTGACGTTCTCGCCGCCCCGCTGGGGACGCTGTACGAGGGGGAACTCGCCGTCGAACCGGGCGAGTGGGCCGCGAGCCTGCGGGCCGGGGGCCGGCGCCGGGAGTTCAACGTCGCCATCACGCCCCTCGCGGACGCCGCCGGGGGCGAGGTGGGCTACACCGTCGCGTTCGTCGACGTCACCGACGAGCGCCAGCGCAAACAGCGCCTGGGCGTGCTCAACCGCATCCTCCGGCACAACCTCCGCAACGACCTCAACGTCGTCGTCAACTACGCGGACCTCATCGAATCGCGGACCGACGCCGACGTGGCCGAGTACGCCGACACCATCCAGTCCACGTCGCTGGACCTGGTGGAACTGGGCGAGAAGGCCCGCCGGGCTGCGACGGCACTCGACGGCGACCTGCGCCTCGTCGAACACGACCTGGCGGACCTGCTCTCGGACGTGGCTGCGGACGTCCGCGAGGAGTACCCCCAGGGGACGGTGACGTGTGAGGTCCCCGATGGCATCCGCGTCGAGACGGACGTCAGACTGCTGGACCTCGTGGTCCGCAGCCTCCTTGAGAACGGGCTCGAACACGGGGGCGAGGACGTGACCGTCGTCTACGACGGGATCGACGGCGACTCGGTCCTGCTGACGGTCACCGACGACGGGCCGGGCATCCCGGACCACGAACTCGCGGTGCTGGAGGCGGGCGGGGAGTCGGCACTCGAACACGGGAGCGGGCTGGGGCTGTGGCTCGTCAAGTGGGGGACGACCGCCCTCGGGGGCGAGGTGGCCTTCGAGACGCCCGCCCAGGGGGGTACGACCGTTACGCTGCGCCTCCCGGGGCTGGTCGCCGAGGGTGGTCCCAGCGAGTCGTAACACAGTTACTCGCGGTCAGGTACGCGTGCGTATGCGACAGTACCACCGCGTCCGGAGCCGGGTGTACGAGCTCTTCACGCCACAGTCGGGCGACACGCTGGGGCAACTGTTCGCCGGGGTGATCGCGCTGCTCGGCATCGGGCTGTTCGCGCTGCCGGCCGCCATCCTGGCGAGCGGGTTCCTCGAACAGGCGGCGGAAGCCGCGGAACTGGACTACTGTCCCCACTGTGGCGAGCGACTCGACCGGGAGAGGGACCGAACGGCTTAGGGTCGCCCGCCGTCTACAGGTGGGTGGCAGAGGGAGCCCGGCTCCCGTGTTCCGGCACGCGCCATCGGCGCAGAAGGGACATGAGGAAAGTCCCCCCACCGTCCGGGCAGGCGACCGGGCGCGAGCCCGGGGCGGGAGACCGCTGGCGCTGGAACAGAAACGAAACCCCTCTCCCCGACCGATGAGGTGCGCGACCCCGCGCCCGAGAAAGGCGACGACAAAGGGCCGGGAAGCTGACCCACCGAGGGCTGCGAGGCGGACGCCTCGACACGCGCGGCACCGCCGCGCCGACGGGAGAGAACGGATGGAACGGCGAACCCTCGCCGGTGCAAGTCCGGACCACAAGGTAGCCCGGACGCGGTTCGGACGCTCAGCTGAATGCCGGGTCGAACAGAAGGGGGCTTACTCCCCTCAGCCGCTCTCACTTTCCGTACTTTCAAGTCCGTGTAGGCAGTTACCACTGGCGTGGACAGGGAACGCCTGGAACGCGACCTGGCCGAGGCCTTCGGGGGCGAAGACGAGGCACTGCGTGCGGTCTCGCGGCAGGCCCGCGACCTCGCGGACTCGGGGCGCATCGACGAGGACTTCGGCCACGAACTGACCGTCGAGGTCGTCCTCGACAACCTCGCGGACGCGCCCGACGACCACGGCCTCGTCGAGCGGTGGAACTGGTGGGTCGGCTCGCTGGACCTCTCGCAGGGCGGCTACCAGCGGTTCCACGTCCGGCCCGACATCGTCCAGTGATGGAGGTCCGGTTTCTCGGCGGCGCACGCGAGGTCGGCCGGAGTGCCATCCTCGTCAACGACGCGCTGTTGCTCGACTACGGGACGAAAACGACGACGCCCCCGCAGTTCCCCGTGGGCGCGGTCGACCCGGAGGCGGTCGTCGCCTCGCATGGCCACCTCGACCACGTGGGGGCGGTGCCGTCGCTGCTCTCGGGGGACCGCCGGCCGCCGATCCACTGGACACCGCCGACGCGTGACCTGGCGTTGCGGCTCGCACGCGACACGCTCAAACTCCACGGCGGCACCTACGACTGTCCGTTCACCGAGGTCGAAATCGAGCGCGTGACGCAGGTCTCGGAGACCCACGGCTACGGCCAGCCCTTCACGGCGGCGGGTCACGAGGTGACCTTGTTCGACGCGGGCCACATCCCCGGGAGTGCGCACGTCCTCGTCGACGACGGGGAGACGCGGCTGCTGTACACCGGCGATTTCCACACCGCCGACCAGCGCATCGTCGCCGGCACGACCGCCCGCCCCGAGGCCGACGTGGTCGTCACCGAGAGCACCTACGCCGACACCACGCACGAACCCCGCGAGACCATCGAACGGCGCTTCGCCGAGAGCGTCCGGACGACGCTATGGGAGGGCGGGACCGTCGTCGTCCCGGCCTTCGCCATCGGACGGACCCAGGAGTTGCTCGTGGTGTGTGCGGCCCACGACATCCCCTGTTACGTCGACGGGATGGGACAGGAAATCACCGCGATGTTCCGCCAGTATCCCGACTACGTGCGCGACGCCGAGGCGCTCCGGCGGGCGAAATCTCACGCCCGCTTCGTCACCGGCCGGGACGGGCAACGCGAGCGCCTCGCCGAGAAGAACGTGGCTATCGTCACCACCAGCGGCATGCTCTCGGGCGGGCCGGCCATGCAGTACGTGCCGGCCGTCCGGCGGGACCCGACGAACAAGATCACGCTGACGGGCTACCAGGTCGAGGGCACGCCAGGCCGGGACCTCCTGGAGACCGGGAACGCGGAGATCGACGGCCGCCGGATGCCCATCAGCGCACAGGTCGAGTCCTACGACTTCTCGGCACACGCCGACCGGGACGGCCTCGACGCGTTCCTCGAACCGTACCGCGACGCGCGAATCCTGGTCGACCACGGCGACCGGTGTGAGGACTACGCGGCCGACCTCGGGGAGGAGGGCTACCGCGCGAGCGCCCCTTCAGTCGGCGAAACGCTCTCCCTCTGAGACCGACGTGCCAGCGTCCCGGAACCGCTACCGTCGCCGCAACGCTGCGAGTGTCGCAACGAGGGCCAGCAGCGCGACCACCACGCCGAAGCCAGGTCCGCC
>CAZUWC010000171.1:0-4931 GCA_964623935.1 uncultured Halobacteriales archaeon | reverse complement strand
AGACGGACGGGCGAAGAAACCGTACGTTCCCTACGAGACGGTCCGGCTGGAAGTCGAGTTCGGCGTGCCGAGCGACGAGCGAACGGAATTTTCGGCTCCCGCGTAGCGGTCTCTCGACGAGTGTGACCGACGACCCTCGTGACCCGCGACCCGGGCTATTCAAGTGTCCGAACCGACAAGGCCGGACCAAGTGATGACGGAGGACTTCTACGACGTGCTGGGAGTCTCGCGGGACGCCTCCGAGGAGGACGTCGAGCGGGCCTACCGCGAGGCGGTGCGGGAGTATCATCCGGACGTCAGCGACGACCCGGACGCCGAGGAGAAGTTCAAGAAAGCCAAGAAGGCAAAGGAGGTGTTGACCGACGAGGAGAAGCGACAGATGTACGACCAGATGGGCCACGAACGGTTCGTCGAGGCGGAGAAACGCGGCGCCACAGAAGGCGGCGGCGCACGGGGCGGTGCCGGCGGCATGGGCGGCATGGGCGGAGGCCCGTTCAGCGACATGGAGGACATCTTCGAGCAGTTCTTCGGCGGCAGCGGCCGCGGCCGCTCCGGTAACCGCCCCCGCCAGGGCCGTGACCTCAAGACCGGCCTCGAAATCGACCTGGAGGAGGCCTACCACGGCGTCGAGAAGCAACTCACGGTCCGCCGACCCGAGACCTGTGGCGAGTGCGACGGCGAGGGCCACCCGCCAGGAACGGGGTCACAGCGCTGTCCCGAGTGCAACGGTCAGGGCCAGACCACGACCGTCCAGCAGACGCCCTTCGGGCGGATGCAACAGACCACGACCTGTCGTCGCTGCGAGGGTGACGGCACGGTCTACGACCAGACCTGCCCGGCCTGTGGCGGCGACGGAATCGTGCGCAACGAGGCGACCCTCACGGTCGAAGTCCCGCCGGGCATCCGCAACGGCCAGACACTCCGGATGGACGGCGAGGGGGCACCCGGGGAACGGGGCGGCCCCAACGGCGACCTCCTCGTCGAGATATCCGTCGTCGACCACCCCGACTTCGAGCGCCAGGGCGACGACCTCTACAGGAGCGCCGCAATCTCGTTCCCGCAGGCAGTCTTCGGCGACACCATCACCGTCGAAACCTTCGACGGCGCCGTCGAACTCGACGTGCCCGCGGGCACCCAGAGCGGCGAACAGTTCCGCCTGCGGAACAAGGGGATGCCCCGACTGCAGCGGCGCGGCCAGGGCGACCTCTACGTTCGCGTGCAGGTGGTCACGCCCGGGACCCTCAACGAGGAACAGCGCGAGGCTCTCGAACAGTTCGCGGAGGCGGGCGGCGAGGAGATCGAGGTCGAACAGGGCTTTTTCGACAAGATCCGCGACAGCCTCTAGTAGCCCTCTTCGGTCGGACTGAACTCGACCACGTCGACCTCGCCCAGCGTGAGCGCGTCGGGCTGGAAGTTCCCGCTCGGCGGGTGATAGCCCGTCGACTCGAGAACGGCACGCACGATGGCCTGCCGCTCGGCCCGCACGCCCATCGTGTCGGCCACCGAGTCGACCGCGTGGTTACGACAGTAGACACCCTCGATCTCCCAGGAGTGATCCTCGTAACAGGACAGCGCGACGGTGACACGGTCGCCCGAGGTCAGCGGATTGTCGGCCCCCTCACAGGACCGACAGCCGACGGTCGCGGCCCCGAAGTCCTGCTTGATCGCCAGGCTCTCGACGACGAGTCCCGTGAACCGTCTCGCGAGGTCCTCCTCTGTGTGGCGGCGGGTCATCACTCCTCCATTGTGTCCGGAGTCAGTTATAGCCGCTCCCGGCCGAGCCACGCTCGTCGAGGCGTCGCTCGTACTTCTCGATGGCCGTCTCCAGCGCGGCGTCGGCATCGACGTCGACTGTCTCCGCGAACGCGAGCAGCGCGAACAGCGCGTCCCCCAGTTCGTCCCCGGCGACCGCGACGTCACCGGGGTCGGACCCGTAGTCGGTCGACTCGTTGATTTCCTTGGCGAGTTCGCCGAGTTCGCTGGCCGCGTCCAGCAGCCGGTAGGCGGGCGGGGCGTCGATGTCGTGTCTCGCGACGAACCGGGCGACCCGGTCCTGGGCGTCCGTGACCATACACTCGTCTGGACCCGGGAGGTCCAGTGCCTTGCGGTCGATGGCCATTTGTCCGCCCGGTCGAACCCCACGGTATGGAGACGCTCGCCGCCGTACTGGCGCGCTGTCGGGACCGGGAGGGCACCGTTCTCGACGCACCGGAGCGGCGCACACCCTATTCCTACCAGGAGTTCGCCGTCAACGCCTGGAAGGCCGGAAATCTGCTGCGCCACTACGGCGCCCGCCGGGAGAGCCATGTCGCACTCGTTGTCGGCCCCAAGGCACCGGACTCCGGCGACCCGGTCGGTCGACTCGGTGGCGCGGTCGACCCGTTGGTGGCCCTGTTCGGCGCCGCGACGGTGGGCGCGACGGTCGACCTGACGCCCACCTCGCCCGTGACGGCGCGTGCCCTCGTCGCGCCCGACGCCTGGCTGGGACGGTACGATGTCGACCCGGGGTGCTCGCTACTCGCGTACGGCGGCCCGCCCGACCGCGCGGACGTGGCACACTTCGAGCGCGAACGCTGGAGCGAGAACCCGACGGAGCCGCCGGACACCGTCGACCCCGACGATCCCGTGTTGGGCGTGGACGGCCGCGAGTACACACACGCGACCCTCCTAGACGCTGCGACGTCCCTCGTCGAGGAGTACGGCCTCGGACCCGGGGACGTCGTCGCTGTCGATGCACCGCTGACGAGCGCCGGTGCTGTCACGGCAGGCGTCCTGGCCCCCACTGTCGCCGGTGGGACCATCCGACCAGTTTCGGGCGCCGCTGGGGAACTCGGGACTGTCTACACGGTCCGCGAGGGTGATGGCGGGACCGGTCGCGACACGAGCAGTGGTGACATCCTGGCCCCCTCGACGGTCATCGGGTAGCGCGGTACTCGCCGTGTTTGACGCCCAGCGCGAACGCGACGACGGCGAAGACGACCATCGACGGAAGGACCATCATCAGGACCGTCCCGGTCGACATCACGCCGCTGGCCGCGAGGCCGGCCACGCCGAGGGCGACGATCGCGAGCAACAGCCCACCTGCGCGGGGAAGGTCGAACTCCATACTCGGTGTTGAGGGCGGGACGCGCAAAAGCGTTCAGACTCGAACTGGTCAGTCGGCGGTCGGGCGCACGAGGTCGGCGAGCGTGACGACGATCCCGAGAACCCACCCGACCGGGACGGAGACACCGAACCAGATGATGACGTGGGCAAACTCGGTCCGGTCGAATTCGTCGACGAAGAAGTCGTGGACGTCCTGGGGCATCTGGTCGAGCGACCACGTCGCCAGCGAGTCACTCCGCGTCAACACGATTTCGGCGAGCGCCTCGGAGTACAGCGCCGCGACCACAGGTGGAAGGAAAATGGCAGTCATCGCGAAGGGGTACGCGAGGAGGACGGTCACGGGCCGCCCGTCGAGAACCCAGAACCCGAACGCGAGCGCCGAGGAGATTACCGCAACGGCGCTCGCGGCGATTATCGCCGTGACGCCGCCGCTGTCGACCTGCCCCTCCAGCGGGAACGCCACGAGCGCAGAGAGCGCGCCCCACAGCAGGACGAACAGCAACACGACGCCGACGAACCCCAGGCGGACCGCCGTGACGTTCACCCGGCGGGTCTGGAACCGCACGAAGTAGCCCAAGAGGACTATCGGATAGAGGATGCCGACGACGGGCACGCCCAGGGCCGACCACAGTTTGTAGAGGTAGACCTGGACCCCCTCGTCGGGCCGCCACTTGCCGAGGACCGTCGACTCGGCGTCCCGCTGGCGCGGGTAGAAGACCTCCATCCACGTCTCGTGCATCCGCCGCAGGTCGAACCGGATCGCGTCCCCCAGTCCCTGTTCGGTCCCGGCAGCCATGTACGGCCGTTGCGCGTCGGTCGGTATATGTCTTCTCGAATTGCTCGCTGCGACTACCGGTGGTCGGCATCGAAGTCACAGCGACGGATGTCTACCAGGCGTCGGGACCGAAATCGGGGTCGATCAGTCGCTCCCGCCGGTCGATGGCGTCGATGCGTTCGATTTCCTCGTCGCTCAACGACAGCGCGAGACTCTCCCAGTTGTCGCGGATGTGGTCGGCGCCGGTCGCCTTCGGGATGGCCGCGACCCCCTTCTCGCGGAGCCACGCCAGACCGACCTGCACCTCGCTCACCCCGTGGTCGTCGGCGATCTCCGAGAGCGTCGGGACCTCGAAGACCCGGCCGCGGGCGACCGGCGCGTAGGCGACCATATGAACGCCGTACTCGGCGGCGTATTCCCGCAACTCGGTCTGGGGCAAGAGCGGGTGCATCTCCACCTGGTTCGCGAAGATCGGCGCCGCCAGCACCTCGCGGGCGCGGTCCAGGTGGTGGGGTTCGAAGTTCGAGACGCCGACGTGGCGGATGTCACCCGCCTCGCGGAGCCGATCGAAGGCCGGGAGCGTCTCCCCGGGGTCGTAGGTCTCGGCCGGCCAGTGGACGTACAGCAGGTCGAGGTAGTCGGTCCCCAGGCGGTCGAGGCTGTCGCGGGCGCTGTCGAGGACGTCCTCGGCGGAGAGGTCGCTCTTCCAGACCTTCGAGGCGAGGAAGACCTCCTCGCGGTCGACGTCCGCCGCTGCGATCCCGCGCCCGACCGCCCGTTCGTTCCGGTACATCGCCGCCGTGTCGACGTGCCGGTAGCCCAGCTCCAGGGCGGTCCGGACCGACTCGACACACTGGTCGCCCTCGTTCCGGTAGGTGCCCAGGCCGAGCAGCGGCATGTCGTCGGCGCGTGGCACCTTCTCGGGGGAGAGACTGTCGTTCGCCACGGATCACACTCCCGCACGGTGGCGGGCGAACCTGGCCAGCATCGGGAGGTCCGAGAGGTGGACGATGTGGCGCATCGCGAGCTTGTTCCCGGCGTTGATCTCGGC
>CAZUWC010000170.1:0-4939 GCA_964623935.1 uncultured Halobacteriales archaeon | reverse complement strand
GCAGGCGGCGGACCATCTGCTGGGCGCTCTGTTCGCCCACCTCGCGGCCACACTCCGGGCAGTGGGGCGTGCCGACGCGCGCATAGAGGAGGCGCAGGTAGTCGTGGAGTTCGGTGACCGTCCCGACGGTCGAGCGGGGGTTGTTGGCGGCGTTCTTCTGGTCGATGGAGATGGCGGGCGAGAGCCCCTCGACGTTCTCGACCTGGGGTTTGTCCATCTGTCCCAGGAAGTTCCGGGCGTACGCCGAGAGGGACTCGATGTAGCGGCGCTGTCCCTCGGCGTAGATGGTCTCGAACGCGAGCGAGGACTTGCCCGACCCCGACAACCCTGTGACGACCGTCAGTTCCTCGCGGGGCACCCGGACGTCGACGTCCCTGAGGTTGTGTTCCTCGGCCCCGCGGACCTCGATGTAGTCGCGGCTCATCTATCCGCTGCCAGGGAAGGAACCGGGGAAACACTGTCGGTTCGGTGGCGTGGTCGGTCGTCGTGTCACGCCCGCTCCTGCCGACCGAATCTCGAACGAATCGTGACCGGGTGGATTATACAGGTGGCCACAGAGGATTACGACAACAGTCCACATGTCACGCGAAATCAAGTTCCTCGAAACGGAGACCGAACGGCTTCGGGCCTGGCACAGGCGGTGCCGGGACCGGTACGACGACGACTTCGAGGTGGCAAAGGAGGTCGTCCAGCGCCTCGGGGCCCACTACGGGGACGAGGGGACCGAACTCGGCTTCTGGACACCGGAACTCGTGGCAGCGGGCGTCGCTCCCGACGACGTCTATCTGGAGGTGCTCACGCCGACCGAACCGGTGCGGGCCTTCGAGGATGAGGTCGATCAACAGCGCATCGAGGCCCGCAGGGACCGACTGCCGATCCACCGGGAGGGCGAATACCACTGGGCCGTCGTCGAGGGGATGCGCCCGGGCACACGCGAGCAGTTCGGGTCGCTGTACCAGCTCGTCTACCGACAGGACGGCGAGTGGCACACGGTCCAGGACCCCCTCGCCGATTCGGTCCCGTTCGGTGTGTTCGGGCCGGCCGAGGTGGTCGACATGGACACGCTCGACGCCCGGCGGCCAGACCGTGGCTACTTCGAGCGACTGGGGACCGACAGCGAGCCGGTTCCCACGAGCGAGGACGACGGGCTCCCCCGCGTCGATCCGGCCACCAGCATGGTCGAGATCCACCCCGGCACGGCCACAGAGAACGGCTCGCTGGGTGCACTGGCACGTCGCTACGAGCGGATCGGGGAGAAACGCCGCGCCGACGAGGCCCTGACCCCGGGCGAGCGCCTCCATCTCGGCTACGACGCCATCCAGCTGATGCCCGTCGAGCCGATAACCGAACACCCCGACAACCACGAGTTCTGGCGGGTCGAGGGCGACCGCACCGCGGGACAGCGCGGCGAGACGGTCGACCTCGTCGTGGCACAGCCAGACCTGATCAACTGGGGGTACGACATCGTCATCCGGGCGTTCTCCGCACCCAACCCCGCGATCCTCGAGACCGGCCGCCCGCACGAACTGGTCGATTTCATCGCCGCCTGTCACGACCTGCCCGACCCGGTCCGGGTCGTCTTCGACATCGCGCTCGGCCACGCCGAGAACCGCGCCGCGGAACTGCTCGACGAGGCGTTCATCGAGGGACCGGGAATGTACGGGCTCGAACTGGACTACCGCCAGCCGGTCGTCCGCGCCATCCTTCTGGAACTCCAGCGACGCAAGATGGACTTCGGGGCCGACGGCATCCGCGTCGACGGCGCACAGGACTTCACGTACTACGACCCCGACCGGGACGAACTGGTCCACGACGACGACTTCCTCGCTGCGATGGACGCGGTCACCCAGGAAGTCGCCGGCACCGAGTACCGCCCCTGGATGATCTACGAGGACGGTCGGCCCTGGCCGCGCGGCGACTGGGAACTGGTCTCGACCTACCGCGAACTCATCGAGCAACACCCTCACTCCTTCCAGTGGTCACCGATCACGTTCGCACACAACAAGCCCGCCTTGCTGACCTTCTGGGCGAGCAAGTGGTGGCGGGTCCTCGAAGTCGCGGACTTCGGCGGGAACTGGATCACCGGCGTCGCGAACCACGACACGCTCCGCCGGGGCACCCAACAGCCGCTACCGGAGGGCTGGGAGGAGGACCCGATAAACCCCTACCTCGGTGCGGACGGCCCCGAGATCATCGACGAGGCCTACGACCAGCCCTCGACGAACATGCTGTTGCACTGTTTCCTGCCGGGTGTCCCGATGGACTTCCTCAACGCCAGCGCCCACGCGCCGTGGTCGTTCGTGCGCGACACCGACGAGGACTGGAACGTCAAGGTCGTCGCCGAGGAGGACAACTTCCTCGACTGGCACGTGCCCGCCGTGCTGTACGACGACGACCGGTTCTTCGGGCGCCTGAAGGGGATGGGTATCGACGACCGGGAGGACCTGAACCGGTTCGTCCACGTCCTGCGTGACCTCGGCGAGGCAACCGACTGGGAACTGGCGGCGATGGCGACGACCATCGAGGCGCTCGGGTCCCCGCTGGAGGCCGGGACCGTGACCGTCGAGACCCTCGAACGGTTCGCAGAAAACTGGATGGCCGACGTCGCCGAGTTCGCCAGCCTCTCGAACTGGCTGGGGACCATCGAGGAGGAGCGGGTCGCGTTCGTGCAGTCGGTCAGGGAGTTCCGCCAGGAGAGACCGTGGCTCCGGCACGACCTCGATCTCGACGGCGCGGACGTCTTCGATTACGTTCACCCCGTCGACGGGACGGTCCTCTACTACGGCGTCCGGGAATCGCCCGACGGCGGCGAACAGGTGCTGTTCGTGGGGAACATGGAAGGCCCCGAGGCGACCGTCGAACCGGTCGCACTCGAGGAGTCCATCCCGGAGCGAGGATGGGAACCCGCGCTGGCTGCTCCGGGGACCGACCCGAGCGTGGACGGGCTCACGCTCGAGAACGGCGGGGCCGCCGTCTGGACGCGCCGCCGGTAACCGGCGGTTTCCGGACCGGACAGGCGGTCGTCTCCTGGTTCGACGAACTCGTCATCAGCCTCCCGGTCGACCCGGACCCCAGCGATACGCCGGCAGTATTACTCCCGGTCGGCCAGCGCCGCCTCCTCGGCGTCGTGTTCGTACATCGCCAGCAGGATGTCGTTGGCCCGGCGGCGGAGTTCGACCGGGTCGTTCGTGTCGATGCTGACGACGTACCCGTCGGGCTCGGTCCGGACCTCGTGGCCCCCGAAGACCTCAGCGGGAAACTCGACGAAGACCGACGGATCGCTCGCGCCGGGCATCTCCGCGCCGTAGAATTTGAACTTGACCTCGCAGGTCCCGACGACGACCACCCCCCGGCACCGGTAGAGGATGGGCTTCACCTTGACGTCGCGCCGCGAGGCGAGCCTGACGGGGTCGAGCTGTTCCAGCGACCCGCGCACGGCCGCCCGGCGCGTGTGGACGAGCGACTCGAAGCTCACGACGATGATGAGGAGGATGCCGACCAGCGACGCGACCTGGAGTGCCCGTGTCACCTGTCGGACTGGGGTACGCCGCCGCCCAAGTAAACCTTGCCGTCCGCGACTGCGCACCATCCGCGACTACGTGTCATCCGCGACTACGAGCCGTCCATCGCCCGCCAGACCCGCTCGGGAGTGAGGGGCATCTCCAGGCCCTCGACGCCGACGGGTTCGAGCGCATCACTGACGGCGTTGACGATGGCCGGCGGCGCGGCGATGGCACCGGCCTCGCCGACGCCCTTCACGCCGAGGGGGTTGTGCGGACACTCCGTGACCGTCGAGTCCCACTCCAGGTCCGGGACGTGCTCCGCCCGGGGCAGTGCGTAGTCCTGCAGGGACCCCGTCACGAGTGTGCCGTTGTCGTCGTACTCGGCCCCCTCGTAGAGAGCCTGCCCGATGCCCTGGACGATACCGCCCTGGACCTGCCCCTCGACGATGGTGGGGTTGATCTGTGTCCCGACGTCGTCGACGGCCACGTACCGCCGGATGTCGATTTCGCCGGTCTCGCGGTCCACCTCGACGACGGCGACGTGGGTCCCGAAGGGGAAGGTGTAGTTGGGCGGGTCGTACCGGGCGTCGGCGGCCAGGTCGGCATCGACACCCTCCGGGACGTCGCCGTCGTGGGCCAGCTTCGCGACCTCCCTGATCGCCACCGACCGGCCGGGCGCGCCCCGGATGTGGAACTCCCCCTCCTCGAAGGCCACGTCCTCGACAGCGGCCTCGAGGTGGTGGGCCGCGACATCGCGTGCCCGCTCGCGGACGGCCTCGGCACTCTCGCGGAGGGCACTCCCGGCGACCGGCATCGCCCGACTCCCGAAGGTGCCGGTTCCCTCCTCCATCTCGGCGGTGTCGCCCTCGATCACCTCGACGGCCTCGATGGGAACGCCCAGTTCGGCCGCGACGACCTGCGCGTAGCCGGTCCGGTGGCCGGTGCCGATCTCGGCGGTCCCGGCCCTCACGAGGACCTCCCCCGCGGGTGTGAACTCGACCGACCCGAACTCGCCCAGACCCGGGCCGACGCCGCAGGCCTCGACGTACGCCGAGAGGCCGATGCCGAGATACCGGTCCTCCTCGCGTAGCGCGGCCTGGCGCTCGCGGAACGCCCCGTAGTCGACGTGGCCCAGCGCCCGGTCGAGGGTCTTCCCGTAGTCGCCCGAGTCGTAGAGCCGTCCGAGTCCGGTCTCGTAGGGGAACGAGTCGACGAAGTTCCGCCGGCGCAGTTCGACGGGGTCGACGTCGAGTTCGGACGCGACTTCGCGGACGACGCGCTCGATGACGTAGGTCGCTTCGGGCCGGCCCGCCCCGCGGTAGGCCGACAGCGGCGCCGTGTTCGTGAACACGCCGGTCGTGTGGACGTACGCACCCGGAATCTCGTACTGGCCGTTGGCCATCAGGCCGAGGTTCTTCGGGACGGTCGACCCGCCG
>CAZUWC010000169.1:0-4953 GCA_964623935.1 uncultured Halobacteriales archaeon | reverse complement strand
GCCGAACACGCCGGTCTCCGCCCGGACTGGTTCAAGTTCGAGACCACCGGCGAACTCAAAACGAAGATGGTCGAACTCGTGTTGGTCATCCTCGCCATCCTGTTCTTCGAGCAGATGATCGCCAACGCTGGGGACTTCGAGGATCCCGTGCTCTTTCTCATCATCCCGATCGGCGCGGCCATCCTGGCGGTCAGCATCGGCTTTTTCAAGTGGGCGACACACTGATCGCCCTCCCTTCACCGGACACCGGTGACTGGTCTCACTCCGCTGGGCTGTCCCACAGAAGCTAAGACCTGCGGGGCCGACCCACGAGGCGATGCGACTGGAGGAGTACTGGGGCGTCGGGCCGAAGACCCGGGACCTGCTGGCCGACGAACTGGGCGTCGAGGACGCCATCGCGGCGATCGAGGCCGCGGACGTGCGGGCACTGACCGACGCCGGCCTCCCGCGCGGGCGAGCCACGCGGATCCTCAGACACGCCCACGGCGGCGACGCGATGGAACTGCTGGCGACACGGGACGCCCGCGACGTCTACAAGTCCCTGCTCGAACTGGTCGGCGAGTACGCCGTCACGGACCGGGCCGCCGACCGCGTGCAGGTGCTCACACCCCTCGATGACGTGACGGCTATGGCCGACCGCGTCGACGCGGTGCTCGCGGCGCGTAACACCTGGGCGGACCTGGACGACGCCGACTGCGAGGCCGTCATGGACGCGTTCGACGCCCACGACAGCGTCGCCGGCGGGGACCGTTCGGCCGTCCGGACGGCACTGGCATTGCAGGACGTCGGCGTCGCCGAGGGCGTGTTCGAACCGGTCGCGGCACTCGACGCGGACACACTCGCGGACGCGGCGGCGGCGCTGGCGGGTCTGGCGGGGGCCGGCGACGGCGTCGGCGAGGGTGCCGACGACCGCCTCGACGAACTGCGGACGCAACTGGGTGCCGTCGAGGACATGAGCGCCACCCCCGAGGAGGTCCTCGAACGCGTCCAGTCGGGTGCCCGGGGCACGGACGAACTCCGCGAGACGTTCGCCCGACAGGTCGCCGACGAGACCGGCGTCGGCCTCGCACGGGTCAGGGAGGCGATGCCGGCCGACGCCGCGGACGCCGCGACGTTCGTCGGCGGGACGCTCCGGGAACTGGCCGACGACCTCCGGGAGGCCGCCGACGAGCGAGAACGGGAAGTCGCGCAGGAACTGGAGGGTGTCCTCGCGGCGGCCGCGGAGACGGTCGAGGGCGCCGTGGAGGCGGTCGACGACGCCGCCTTCTTCGTCTCGCTGGCGCGGTTCGCGCTGGCGTTCGACCTCTCGCGGCCGGCGTTCACCGAGGGGCAGGTCACGGGTGCCGTCGAGGCGCGCAACCTCTTCCTCGTTGGCGCCGGTGAGGCGGTCCAGCCCGTCACCTACGCCGTCGGACCGCACGACCTGGCGGTGCCCGGGGCCAACCGACCGCCCGCCGAGGACCGTGTGGCGGTGCTGACCGGCGCCAACAGCGGCGGCAAGACGACACTGCTCGAGACGCTCTGCCAGGTCCAGGTGCTCGCACAGATGGGGCTGCCCGTCCCCGCAAGCGACGCCGAGGTGGGCGTCGTCGACACCGTCGTGTTCCACCGCCGGCACGCGAGTTTCAACGCCGGCGTCCTGGAGTCGACGCTCCGGACGGTCGTGCCGCCCCTGACCGACGACGGGACGACGCTGATGCTCGTCGACGAGTTCGAGGCCATCACCGAACCCGGCAGCGCGGCCGACCTCCTGCACGGCCTGGTGACCCTGACTGTCGAGAAGGAGGCGACGGGCGTGTTCGTCACGCACCTGGCCGACGACCTCGAGCCGCTGCCCGAGACGGCCCGCACCGACGGCATCTTCGCGGAGGGGCTCACGCCGGAGCTGGAACTGGAGGTCGACTACCAGCCCCGCTTCGGGACGGTCGGCCGCTCGACCCCGGAGTTCATCGTCTCCCGGCTGGTGGCCCGCGCCGCGGACCGGGGCGAGCGGGCCGGCTACGAGACGCTCGCAGAGGCCATCGGCCAGGCGGCCGTCCAGCGGACGCTCGCGGACGCACGCTGGCAGGATTGATACTGATTGTTGCGACTCTTTACCGCCGGGGAGTCACAATTCGTGGGCTTCAGACCGCGACACAACCGTTCACGTGACGTGGCCACGAAAATAATCGCAACAATCACTATGATACCCCTGGCCCACGTGGACGGCCGTATGGTCGAAGACAGCTATCCCGACCTCGACCCCGCCGATGGCGAGGTCCTCGACGCGGAACTGGTCGTGACCGACGACGTGCTCGTGAAGGCCTTCGCGCTCGGGCCGGGCGCCGAACTCGAACCCCACGAACACGGCGACTCGACGAACGTCTTCCACGTCACCGAGGGGACTGTAACGGTCATCCAGGACGGCGAGGAACAGGCAATCGCGGCGCCCGGCGTCGTTCTCCACGAGCGCGGCCAGTCACACGGCGCGCGCAACGACACCGACGAGGTGGCTGTGTTGACTGCGAGTCTGTGTCCGATGCCCGGATAAGGACCCTGATCGACGGCAACCGAAGGCGGTTTGTGAGGGGTTGCCTATTGTGTAGTCAATGAGTGCCGACGAGACGGACGGGTCGAGCCACGAGAACGCGCGCCAGCAGGTCGTCGCCGTCGACGCCGAGGACAACGAGCAGGGTCTCGTGAACCGGCTGGAAGCCCACACGGGCGAGGGGGTCCGTCACCGGGCGTTCACGACGCTGCTGTTCGACGGGGGGGGCCACATCCTGCTGGCCCAGCGCAGTCCAGACAAGCGCCTCTGGGACACCCACTGGGACGGGACCGTCGCCTCCCACCCCGTCCAGGGACAGAGCCAGGTCGAGGCCGCCCGCGAGCGCCTCGCGGAGGAGTTGGGCGTCGAGGACGACCAGTACGACGAGCTCCGGGTGACCGACCGTTTCGAGTACAAGCGCCACTACTACACCGAGGGCGTCGAACACGAGGTCTGTGCCGTCCTGAAGGCGACTCTCGCGGACACGCACGTCGACCCCGACCCCGCGGAGGTGGGTGGCGTGCTGTGGGTGCCCTACGAGCGCCTCTACCACCACCCGAGGTGGTACCGCCAGCTCCGCCTGTGTCCCTGGTTCGAGATTGCGATGCGCCGGGACTTCGGGTAGCTACGGCTCGCCGGAGGGCGGGACCGCGTCAATCGGTTCGGCGTCCCCCTCACCGGACCGGTCGGATTCCGTCTCGGCGCTGCTCTCGCCGCTCGCGCGGGGCAACACCACCGTGACGACTGTGCCGTCGTCGGTGTTCTCGATGGAGAGCGAGCCGCCGTTGCGCTCGGTGACCCACCGGGCGAGCCACAGGCCGACGCCGCTGCTGTGTTCGAGCGGCGTCTCGCGACCTTCGGTGACTGCGCGGCGTTCCTGCTCGCCGATACCGGGGCCGTTGTCGGCCACGCGGACGGCCACGTAGCGGTCGTCGCTGGCCGTCCCGTCGGTCGACACCCTCACGCGCGGGCTGTCGGTGTCGTTGTGCTCAATCGCGTTCCGCAGCAGTTCCTCGAAGACGGTGACGACCGCCGGGCCGGTCGAGACGGGCAACGCCGCGGGCAACGAGAGCGTCAGTTCGGCCTGGGGGTACTCCTCGCGGAGCGTGTCGACGTCGCTTTCCAGTTCGGCCACGAGGTCGAACCGGCCGTCGGTGTCGAGTTCGAACAGCCGCGAGAGGGTGCTGACCTTCTCGCTGCGGTCGACGATGGCTTCGAGCGTCCCCAGGGCGACATCCAGTCGGTCGGCGACTGCGGGGGCGGCCTTCTCCCGGGCGATGTCGACGCTGCCACGGACGATGTTGAGTTCGTTGCGGATGTTGTGTCTGAGGACGCGGTTGAGCACGTCGAGGCGCTGTTCGCGCTGGTGCTGGTCGGTCACGTCCCGGAGGCTGACCAGTCGGCCCGAGAGGACTCCCTGGTACCGGTACAGCGAGGAGACCTGGACGTCGTAGTAGCGGACGACACCGTCGATGTCGAGCCGGAACCGGGTGCGGTCGTCCCGTTCGATGGTGTCGGTCAGTTCCGGCAACGCTTCCTCGAGGTACTGCCCGACGGGGTCGACCCCGAGCAACTCCCGGGCGGCCGGATTCGCGTCGACGACGCGGTCGTGGCCGTCGACGATGAAGACGCTGTCGTCCAGTTCCGCGAGCATCTCCTCGCGGCCGAGTTCGCGGATGGCCGGCGAGAGGCGCAGCAGGTCCGTCCGGTACAGCGCGACGGCCAGCACGACCCCAGAGACGACAAAGCCCGGGGCGGTCGGGTCGACGCCGGGCGACACCAGCCCGAAGGCACCCAGCGCGTTCCCGACCATCGGGATGACGATGGCGACCAGCAGGGCGATGCTCTGGGCACGGTAGACGCGACTCGTCCGGAAGATGGTCCGCACGAGGACGAATGCCCCCGCAGCCACGAGCAGGTACGAGTAGGTCTGGTGGCCCCAGAATGCCGGCCCGTAGGTCGCCACGTGGGCGGTGTAGCCGCCGACGGGGGCGATTCCGGTATCGGTCCAGACCAGCCCGTGGCTCGGGTTCGTCCAGACCAGCACCACGAAGACGGCGGGTTCGACGAGCAACAGCCCCACGCGGCGCCTCGTCAGCCACCGCTCGCGGCCCGTGTAGGCCAACACCGTCGTCAGCCAGGCGATCGGAATGACGGGCGACAACGAGAGGCCCACCTGCGACCAAAAGCCCGTCCCGCCGGCGGCGGCGACGCTGATGGCCTCCGTGACGGCCCAGATGCTCGCCGCGACCAGGAACAGCGACAGCGGTCGCGCGCCGGGCCGGTCCCCGCGGAGCCAGGCCATGAACGCCACGACCATCCCGACGATGGCCGCGAGCGACACCGCCGGCAGATAGAACGACTCTACCATCTCACGTGCACAACAAGACGCTGCTCCACTATCAATCCCCCTTACAGTTACTGCT
>CAZUWC010000168.1:0-4966 GCA_964623935.1 uncultured Halobacteriales archaeon | reverse complement strand
GTGACCTGACCTTTGATTGAACTTCATCTTCCGACAAATCGTCTGCGAACGCAAGAATTGCGGGCCGTCCCGGAGAACGTCGCTGTTATATAGGCAAGTCCGTTTGTAAGAGGCATGCGGCTGACGACGGCGCTCAACGAGTACAAGTGGGCACGCGAGGGGCGCTTTCCCGAGGAGAGCAAGACGCTTTCTGGCTCCTTCTCGGGCCACGGTGACCGGCTCGTCTACGTCGGCAAGAACGGGTCGCTGCGGGACTACTCGGATTCGCTCTCTGGACTCTACGGGGTCGACCGCTCCCGGCTGGGGATTCTGGCCGGCGAGGAGACGCTGTGGTTCGACCGCCTCGAGACGATCAGACAGCACTACTACCGCGACACCCGCCTCGTCGAGACGGAGTACGACGCGGGCTCGTTCACCGTCCACCAGTACGACCTGACGCTCGGGCGGGCACACGTCACGCACGTCGAACTGCGCGGGGCGGTCCCGCGGGACGCCAAGCTCGTCGCCTTCGTGACGCTCGCCCCCGAGGGGAAGGACTCGGGCATCGGCGCGCTGATTCACGAGGCGGACGGCCCCGAGGCCTCCCAGGTGCTCGAGGTGTACCACCGGCGCGAACACGACTACCTCGCCGCCTCCACGGGACTGGACGCGGTCAACGGCCAGCGCCGCGAGCGCTTCGCCGAGATTCTCGCCGACGACCCGGTCTCCTTCCCGCGCCGGGAGCCGACGGGGCGCAACGACCAGAAGCGCCTCAAGGGCGATTTCGTCGTGACGGCACCGCTCGAACGGACCGGCCGCTCGAACAGCACGACGCTGGTCAGCCAGCTCTCGGACCACGACGTCATCGACCGCAGGAGGGCACTGGCCGACCTCCGGAGTTGCGTGGCCGACCACACGACAGCCGACGACCTCCGGGCGGCCGCCCGCGAGCGGACGACCTTCGACGTGCCCGAGGACCGGCTCCGCGCGGAGTCCATCTGGTCGGACCTGCGGACACTCGATTTGCTGTCGGCGCCCTCCGGCGGCCGGATCGCAGCCCCGGAGTTCGACCCCTTCTACGCCCACTCGGGGGGGTATGGCTACGTCTGGTTCCGCGACGACGCCGCCATCTCGCGACACCTGCTGGCGGCCGGCGACAGACTGGACATCGACGTGACCCCCGCGCTCGTCGAGAGCGCACGCTTTCTCTGCGGGGCACAGCTCCCGGACGGCACCTGGCCCCACCGGGTGTGGGCCGACGACGGCACGCTCGCGCCGGGGTGGGCCAACGCCAACGTCGAGGGAGCCGACGACTCCACGGAGTACCAGGCCGACCAGACCGCCACCGTCACGGCGTTCCTGGCGACGTTGTTGCGAGAGCGCCGGGACGAACTGGACCGGGACCTGCGGGCCACCATCCGGGAGACAATCGAGGACGCCGTCGAGGCCCTCGCCGCCGACGTCGCCGACAACGACCTCCCCGAACCGTGTCAGAACCTCTGGGAGGACACCGCTGGCCAGTTCCTGCACACGGCGGCGACCTTCGTCGAGGCCTTCTCGGCCCTCGCACGGGCGCCGCTGAACGACTCGGTGTGTGAACGCGCCCGGGCGAACGCCGACCAGGTGCTGTCCGGACTCGACCACCTGTGGGACGCGGACCTGGGGGCGTACGTGATGCGCCTGGCCGACGGCTCGCCGGACCACCGCATCGACGGCGCGGGGTTGCACCTCGCGACCGCCCTCAGGGAGTACGAGGCCGTCGAAGGGAGACAGCTGGAGGCCGAACAGGTCGACCGCCTGGCCGACCACGTCGGGACGACGATGGACATCCTCTTTCGCAACCCCACGGGGAGCCAGGTCGCGGGGCTGGCCCGCTACGAGGACGACCGCTGGCGGACCGCGGGCCAGGACACCGAGAAGGTCTGGAGCGTGACCACCGGGATGGGCGCGCTCGCGGCCGCCCACGTCGGCGTGCTGTTGGAGGAACGCGGTCGGAACGGCGACGCCTACCTCGGGCGGGCCAGCGACCTCTACGACCTGCTGGGTCCGGATGGGCCGCTGACGACCGACGCCGGCTACCTCGCCGAACAGGCGTTCAACGACGGCACGCTCGACAGCGCCGCGCCCCTGGGCTGGTCGCACGCGCTCCGGTTGCACGCGACCGTCCGCCTGGAGGAACTGAACGCCCTGCCGACGACGGCCGCGGGCACCGAGGGGCCGAGCGAACGCCCCACCTGGACCACCGGCGAGAAGTACGGCGTCGGGACCGCCGCCGACCACGGCGAGGCCGACCCCTCGCGCGTGTGGTTCACCCTCACCGAGGGGGCGCTCACCGAGGCCCGCTTCCCGCAGGTCGATTTGATGAACGTCCGCGCGGTCGACTTTCTCGTCCGGTGTCTGGACGGGAGCGACTACACGGCACGGACACACCGCGAGAACAGACGCGAGGCGGACAGCATCCGGCGCCGCGTCGAACCCACGGACGACGAGTCGCTGTCCTTCCGGCACGTCTTCACCGAGACGGGCGACGGCCGGGGCCACGAGTGGGAACTGACCGTCGACTACGCCGCCGACCCCGACCACGACGCCATCCTCGCGGACGTCTCCTTCGAGGCGACCGACGCGAAGGCCTACGACGTCTTCGCCGTCGGCGACGTCGCGCTGACCAGCACGACCAGCGTCGACCGGGGCATCCGGTACGGCGAGGCGGGCGGCTACCACCTCGCGGCGCGGGACCCGCGGGCCTACACCGCCGAAACCGACAACGACTATCTGGTCGACGAGAACGGCGCCGCCTACTCGGTCGCGCTGGCGCTCGACGCCGCGGGCCGCTTCGACTGGGCGACCGTCGGGGCGGCCGGCAGCGACCGCCTGGAGGCGCTGTTCGCCGCGGGCGACCTCCCCGAACCGGTCGCGTCTGTCGACGACGACAACGTCATTCTCGTCGGTCGGCTCGGGTCGGGCACGGACTTCGGCGAGACGCTCGCGCTCGGGTTCGCCCGCCGGGCCGACACTGCGGCTGCCCTGGGCGAAGCGGACGGCGCGCTCACCCGCGCCTTCGAGACGGTCCAGGCCGTCTACGCCGAGACCTGGGCGGACTTCCTCGCGGACAAGCCACTCCCCGAGTCGGTCGCGGGCGAGGAGGCACTGGCCGCCCAGTACCGGACCGCGCTCATGACGCTGCTGGCCGTCGAGGACAAGACCTACGCAGGGGCATCCATCGCCTCGCCCTCCGTGCCGTGGGGCGTCGCCGTCGACGCCACCCGGCCGAAAGGCTACGGCTACAACTTCGTCTGGTCGCGTGACCTCTATCAGGTCTTCACGGCCTTCGAGACGGTGGGGGAACTGGGGATCGCGTCCAGCCAACTGGCCTACATCTACGAACACCAGCAGGACGAGGAGGGCTTCATCCCACAGAACACATACGTCAACGGCACGACCCGGTGGGGCGGCGAACAGATGGACAACATCTCCTTCCCGCAGGTGATGGCCTACCACCTCAACGAGGCCGGCGTCGGGTTCGAGGAGGCCGACTACGACTACGAGCACGTCCGGCGCTCGGCCGACTACGTCGCCCGCCACGGCCCGGAGACCGCACAGGAACGCTGGGAGGAGGAGGCGGGCTACTCCCCGTCCTCGATCGCGGCCGAGATTGCGGGGCTGGCGTGTGCGGGCAAGCTCGCCTTGGAGACCGGCCACGAGGCCGACGCAATCGTCTGGCTCGCGCTCGCGGACCACTGGGCGAACAACGTCGCGGGCTGGACCGCCACGGAGACGGGAACCGACCGGCACACACGGACGCCCTACTACCTGCGGATCACGCGGGCCGGTGACCCCGATGCCGGCCACCACCGCACCCTGGCGAACGGCGGCCCCACGCTGGACGAGCGCAACGTCATCGACGCCGGCTTCCTCGATCTCGTCCGGCTGGGCATCAAACCCGAGGACAGCGACGTAATGGAAAACTCCGTTCGCGAGGTCGACGACACCATCCGCGTCGAGGCCGGTGCCGCCCCCGGCTTTTACCGGTACAACGGCGACGGCTACGGCGAGCGCCGACGCGGCGACCAGGGAGCCCCGTGGTCGACGGCCCACGAGGGCAAAGGGCGCCTCTGGCCGCTGCTGACGGGCGAACGCGGCGAGTACGAACTCCGCCTGGCCGACCCGGACCTCGAGCCGATGGACTGTCTGCGGGCGATGGCGGAGTTCGCCAACTCCGGGCGGATGCTCCCCGAACAGGTCTGGGACCGCGAACACAGCACCGACTACGGCTGGTCGTTCGGGGAGGGGACCGGCTCGGCGACGCCCCTGGCCTGGGCGATGGCCCAGTACGTCCGCCTGGCCCACGGCGTCGACGCCGGCCAGCCGGTCGAGACGCCCGCGTTCGTCCACGAGCGGTACCGCGAGGCACGCCTCCACGAACCCGACCGGAGCCCCGCACTCCGCGTGGACACGCAGTTCCGGGGGAACGAACTGGTCGTCTCCGGCGAGACCACGGGCGCACGCGTCGCCGTCACGACTCCCGTCGACAGCGCCGTGGCCGAGGCCGCGGACGGCGCCTTCGAGGTGACCGTCGCCGTCGAACCCGGCGAGAACCTCGTCATCGTCGCCGCCGTCAACGGGGCCGACCTCGAAGCCAACGGGACGACCGTCCGCCGCCTCCGGCTGTGACCGTCCCGGTGTCTGCTCCGATGTCTCTCCTCTCGGCCTCTTTCTGTTCTCGACGGGTCTACACGCCTACTGGACGAACACGCTGACGACCTACTACGTCACGAACCAGCGCATCATCAAGGAGTACCGGTTCATCTCGCTCGTCCGCCAGGAACTACCGTTCGACAAGGTTCGCGGCGTCGAGGAGCGCAAGTCCGTCTGGGAGGCGATGGTCGGCCTCGGAAACGTTCAGGTGTCCTCCGGCGGCGGCGGGGCGTTACAGATCATCGTCCGAAACGTCTACTCGCCGACCGCCTTCGCCGACGAGATCCGGAAC
>CAZUWC010000167.1:0-4976 GCA_964623935.1 uncultured Halobacteriales archaeon | reverse complement strand
AAGTGGACCCACGGAACACGTCAAAGCGGTGTTCGACCTGTGGGTTTACCCACGACGACAACCGCCACGGCGAGGACTTTGAGTGTCAAGACTGTGGCTACCAGAACCACGCCGACTACAACGCTTCCAAGAATATCGGTTTGCAGTATCTCCGTCGTCGGCAAAACGCAGACGACGGAGGCGCACCTGTAGACGTGCGCTTGAATCGCGGGACGCTGAACGTGAGTGGAGAGTACAATCTTCCCGCCTCTGCTGAGGCGTAGAACGGGAGTCCACGCGAAAGCCCTACCCTCAACGAGCGAGCGGGGCTATTGCCCCCGAGCGAAGGAGGGTAGGGTAGTTTACTCCCGCTCGTACGTACTCGGCCGACCGCCCCAGAGAAACAGCGAGAGCGCGATGAACGCGGCTCCGAGCCACGAGAGTTCGACCGCGTCCTGCTGGAACCCGTAGACGATGACCCACACCCCCAGCAACACCATCCCCAGCGTGAGCCACGACTCGAACGACCAGTCGGTCGGCGAGACGTCCATGTGGCCCCCTACGGCACACGGACAGTTATAGCTACCAGTCGGCCGAAAAGAGTGGGTTTTTACGCGCCAGCGGACTTCCCCCTACAATGGCAGAGTTCACCGTCGCCGTCTCCGACCCGGAGGACGGCACCACCTACCAGGTAGACGTCTCGGACCAGAACGCGAACCGCTTTATCGGCCGCGAGATCGGCGAGGAGGTCGACGGGGGCGCCGTCGGCCTCGACGGCTACACCCTCGAGATCACCGGCGGCTCCGACGACGCCGGCCGGCCGATGCGCGAGGACGTCCGGAGCGCGGACCTCGAGAGTATCCTGCTGGAGGGTGGCACCGGCTTCAACCCGAACCGCGACGGCGAGCGCAAGCGCGTGACCGTCCGCGGCCGCGAGGTCGGCGACGCCACACGGCAGATCAACGCCGTCGTCACCGCCCGTGGCGAAACCCCCGTCGCGGACCTGCTTGAGTGACCGACCGCGTCCCCTCCGACCACGACGCCGTCACCTCCCACCGCACTCACGTCGAGCGGGTCGGCTCCACCTCCCGGCCGCGCGTCCCGCTCCCCGACGCGCTCGACGTCTCGGTCGGCGACATCCTCCGTGTCTCCCTCGAGGGCGAGGTCGTCCACGCACAGGTTCGCGAGTCGCTGTCCGGCGAGCAGGACCTGCGGGGTGCGTTCGCCAACGCGCGACTCGCTCGACTCGAGGGCGAGGGCGAGAACCACCTCCGTGCGTGGCTGGCCGACGTCGACGTGGGGTCGGGCGACCCGCTGCTGGTCGACGCCGTGACGCCCGGGTTCATGTACGGACTGCGCCGGCCCGGCGAGCGGGTGGTCTACGAGGCGGCCGACCCGCCCTCGTCCACGCTCGCTGACATCGCACGCGACATCGACGGATAGAGCGGGTCGAGCGCCGCTGTACGCAGTTTTTTCGTTTGATACTGGCACGAAACGCTCAATATCCCGACGGGAGTAAAACACGCTACGGACATGTCGGAGTCAGTGATCGCCGACTTCGTCGCGTCGTTCGACGCCGAGCACACGGCGCGAAGCCAGCCGGCGAAAGGACGGGTCCTCCTCAGCCGGAAGCGACTCGTCCTCGCAGCCACTGACGCCGCACAGATCACCATCCCGCTGTCCTCGGTGCTCGACGTCGCCGTCGGACACGTCCCGCCCGAACTGGGTGACTTCTTCGACTCGACCGTCACGGTCGCCTTCGAGCGATCCGGGAACCGGTACGTCGCCTGTATCTCCGCCGACGAGGACAAGATCGAGAAGTTCTCGACGGTGCTGTTCAAGGCAATTCTCAACGGGACCGACGCGACGATCAAACACCCCGCCCGCGTCGGCGGCCGGGTCACCGAGGCGGAGTTCGCCCCGGCGAAACTGTCCGTCGAGCGCGGGACCGTCACGTTCGCGACCGGCGAGGAGTCCGTCGAAATCGCCCTCGCGAACGTCACCGGGTTCGGTCGGGGGCGCCGCGAAATCGCCGGGGCCGACCGGCCGGTCCTCGAGATCCGCCACATGGAGAACGGACGGTCGACGATGACGATGGCGGCGACCGACTCCTCGCGGGACCTCTCGATTCTCGGCCGGTACATCCGCCTGGAGTACGCCGACCTGATGGCCGACCTCACGGAAATCGACCTCTCGCACGGGGAGAAGGAAATCCTGGTCGCGCTGTACTCGGGGGCGGGCACGGGGGGTGTCTCGCTCGCGACCATCGTCGACGAGGACCCCCAGCAGGTGACGATGACGCTCAACCGCCTCCAGGAGGACGGCCTGGTCGCCGACACCGACGCGGGGACGTCGCTGACCCCGAAGGGCCGGGTTGTCGTCAGCAACCACCTCGAAGACGTCAACGAGTGAGCGCGCGCTGGAGGTTGCCCGCGACCCGCTCGCGGAGGTGGTCGGCCTGGGTCGCGTCGATGTCGACCGCGACGGCGTCGCCCGCGCCGAGGCCGCCCCCACCCGCCGTGTCGACGGTGACCGACCCCAGGCGACGACGGCGCTGGAAGACCGTCTGCGTGGTGAGCACCGTCTGGACGCGGTCCGCGGGGACGATCATCGTCCGGCGCCGCCAGAACCCGCGCCGCGTGACCACGTACTCGTCGTCGATGTGGTAGCCCCGGTGGACCCACGTGAGGTGGGCGGCGACCGGGACTGCCAGCAGGCCGACAAGCGGCAGATACCACAGCGGGACCAGCCCCGTCGCGGCCTCCCCGGCCCGGAGTACTCCCACGAAGACGAGGACGGCGATGGCGTACCTGACGGCGTACCGCGTCCGGGCGCGTTTGGGCGGGCGCTGCAGGGCGAGTTCGCCGAACGGTTCGACCTCGCGGGCAAGCGCCAGCGCGCGGTCGCGCTTGGCGATGGGGACCGCCGACTCGACCGTCTCCCCGTCCCCCCCGGCCCGGCCGGCGGTCTGGATGACCAGCGACCCGTAGCCGGCCGCCCGCGCGAGGACGTTCTCCCGGAGCGACACTGCCTGGACCTTCGAGAGGGGGATGGTCCCGTTGTAGCGCTGGAGGAGGCCACGCGCGTAGCGGAGTTCCTCGCCCCGGCGGGTCAGCGTGAAGCCGTAGTACCGGAGTACCTGCAGGAGGCCGCTGAGCACCCAGAACCCGAGGATGGCGACCAGCGCGACGGCCGGCCCGAACAGCGAGACCAGGTCGTACTGCGGGGCCATCCCGCGCGCCAGGCCGGGCGCGACCACGGAGAGGGCGACCGTCAGCACTCCCACCAGGCGCAGGTCGGCCGAGACCACGCCCAGCACGAGGTGTTCCCGTTCCGAGAGCGTGAAGAGGTGGTCGCCGGTCTCGCCCTCGCCCTCAGCGGCGGTCGAGCGCTTGCGCTCGCTGATCGCGTCCTGGAGTCGCTCGGCCTCGGCGCGGTCGACGTACCGGAGGTGGGCCTCGCTGCCGCCCCCGCCGGCGGTCTCGACGCGCACCGCGGCGATACTCAGCGCACGCTGAACGGCGTTCTGTGCGACGTCGACGTTCTGGATCCGTTCGTAGGGAATCTCCCGTTCGCGCCGCGAGAGCACGCCCGAGTGGATGTCCAGCGTCTCCGCGGTCAGGTCGTACTCGTAGCGGCGGTGACGTGCGGTCTCCCAGGCGAGCGCGAGCACGACCACCAGCACCACGAACCCGGCGACGAGCGCGATACCCGCGGGGTCCGGTCCGGCCGAGGTGGAGGTGACGACCCCGAACAGCGCCAGCCCACCCAGCCGGAGGCTGTTCTCGGCGACACGGTAGGGGATCGACCGCGGGTCGAGTTTCACAGCGCGTCACCGCCCTCGGTCTCGATGGCGAGTTCCTTCAACCGGCGCTGGAGGTCGCTCGCCTCGCTGGGCGCCAGCCCGGGGATCGAGACGTCGGCGCCCCGCGACCCGGCGGTGTAGACCACGAGCGTCGACAGCCCCAGCGTCCGCTCCAGCGGGCGCCTGCTCGTGTCGACGTGCTGGATGCGCACGTGGGGCGCCACGGTCTCGACCCGCGTGAACACGCCCCGTTCGAGGTAGAGCGCGTCGGCCCGCAATCGGTAACACCACGCGCGGTACCGCAGGTGGACCCACACCAGTCCCAGCAGGCCCAGCGCGGCCGCCCCGGCCGGGACCGCACGCGGGTCGACGGCGACGCCGAACCCCCCGATGGCCAGCCGGGCAATCCCCGCGAGGATGGCCACCCCGACGAGGAGGCGGAGTCCCCAGTAGACCTGGACCCGCGCCGAGACGCCCCGCTCGCCGGTCGTGTAGGCGGCGACATCATCGGGGGACGAGGCTGCGTCCGATTCGGTCGGCCCCTCGTCGTCCGCGGCGCCGACAGCCGCGGGATCCGTTCCCGTCCCGCTCCCGGCCTCGGTCCCGGTCTCGCCGGTCGACCCAGGGGCGCCGGCCCCGTCGTCGGACTGGGGTGCGGCCGGGTCCTCGGGCGCGGCCCCTGCCGGGTCGTCGTCGGCCATGGCTCGACCCACGGCAGCGCTGCCGAAGAAAGCTCTGGTCTTTTGGCCGTGGACGCGGTAGCCACGCACATGGAGTTCGAGGTCATCCAGAGTGATATCGCCGCACAGTCCGCCGACGTGCTCGTCAACGCCGCCGGGGCGAGCCTGCAGATGGGCTCTGGCGTCGCGGGGGCACTCCGGCGTGGTGCCGGCGCGGCCATCAACGAGGCGGCCGTCTCGAAGGGCCCGGTCAAACTGGGCGGGGTCGCGGTCACCGACGCCTATACCGGTGGACGTAACGTCTGATGTACGGTCATCGACGGATACCAGGCCGAGACGCTGGCGGACGTCCGCTTCATCGCCTACGCCGACGCCGAGTACGAGACCGTCCGCGAGGCTGCCGACGCGGTACGGTCCAGGTAGCCCTCGATACCGGCGACCGGCCGTTGGTCTCCTCGGCGACGGTGTCGGCCTGATCGACCACCCCATCGATCATCGACGCGTCGAGAAGT
>CAZUWC010000166.1:0-4991 GCA_964623935.1 uncultured Halobacteriales archaeon | reverse complement strand
TGGGTGCCCTCGACGAAGAGGAGAGCGAGCGCATCCTCGGGTTGGCCGTCGAGGCCGGCTTCGACTACGTGAAGACCTCCAGTGGCTGGGGCGAGGGCGGGACGGCGACCGTCGAGCGGGTGCGGTTCCTCCGGGAGCGCGCCCCGGCGGACGTCGGCGTCAAGGCCAGCGGCGGCATCCGGACGGCCAGCGAGGCAGACGCCCTGCTGTCGGCGGGCGCGGACCTGCTGGGCGCCTCCAGCGGTGTCGACATCGTTGCCGGCGACGGAGCCGGAAACGGGAGCAGCGAGGCGGATGGTTACTGACGCGGACGGCCCGGCGCGGGTCGCCGTCGTGGGGAGCTACAACGTCGGCTACGTCGCCGAGGTTCCACAGTTCCCGGTGGCCGGCGAGACGGTCACCGCCGACAACTACGAGGAGGTCGCTGGCGGCAAGGGCTCGAATCAGGCCGTCGCCGCTGCCCGCCTGGGAGCCGAGGTGGCGTTCGTCGGCTGTGTCGGCGCGGACCGCCACGCCGAGACCGGCTTCGACCTCTGGAACCGCGAGGGCGTCGACGCCAGCGCCGTCACCCGGTGTGCGGAACCGACCGGCATCGGCATCGTCCTCGTCGACGAGAGCGGGGAAAACGAGATCGTGGTCGTCCCCGGCGCGAACCACGAACTCGGGCGCGCAGGTGTCGAGCGCGCGGCCGACACTATCGGGGCGTGTGACGCCCTGCTGGTCCAGCTGGAGATCGGCGACGAGGCCGTCGCGGCGGCGGTCGAGGTCGGTGCCGACCGGGGGCTGGACGTGATCCTCAACCCCGCGCCGGCACGGGAGCTCCCCGGTGCGGTGCTCGAACGGGTCGACTACCTGACGCCCAACGAGACCGAAGCGCGCGTCCTCGCGGGATACGCGCCCGACAGCGACGTCGACGACGCGGCCGTGAGCGAGCAGTTGCGCTCGCTGGGCGTCGGGACGGTCGTGCTGACGCTGGGCGAGGATGGCGCACTCGTCGACGACGGGGACGAACGGACGCGTGTGCCGGCTCCCGACGTCGACCCCGTCGACACGACCGGGGCCGGTGACGCGTTCAACGGCGCCTTCGCTGTCGCGCTGGCCGGGGGTGAGTCGCCGGTCGCGGCCGCCCGCTTTGGCTGTGGCGCGGGCGCGACGTCGGTGACCGGCTTCGACGTGGTTCCGTCGCTTCCCTCGCGGGCGGCGGTCGAGTCACTGCTCGACGGCGGACAGGCGTAGTCCCACGTCCCACGCCTTAAATACGCGACCCGTCTACGGACGGGTATGACAGATACGGCCGGGCGGGTCGCGCTCGCGTGTCCGGCCTGTTCGCCCGACCTGGAGACGGTCCACGAGGTGCTCAGCCCGGGCGGGCAGGCCACGGTCCGGTGCAGCGAGTGTGGCCACGTCCACAAGGCGGCCCTGCCCGAGGAGCGAACCGTCGAGCGCGAGGTGGTCGTCTCACAGGACGGCGAGTCCTTCCCCGCGACTGCGGAGGTGCCCGCCGGGGAGACGCTGGCGGCCGGCGAGGAGTTCCTCCTCGAAACGGAGGAGGCGATCATGACCGTCCGGATCACGAGCCTCGAACTCGACGAGGGGCGGACCGAGGCGGCCGCCGCCGAGGACGTCCGCACCATCTGGACCCGCGCGGTGGGCAACGTCAGCGTGAGCGTGACCGCCCACCCAAAGGGCGGCGAGGCCGACGAGACCCGGGGGTTCGACCTGCAGGTGCCCGGCGACTACGAGTTCGTCGTCGGCGAGACCGACGAGGTGGGCGAGGAGGCGTTCACCGTCGAGGGGGTCCTCGTCCGCGATGACGCCCGCGGGTACGGCTTCGAGCAACTCGACCACGAGGGCGATACCGTCCTCGCGAAGGACATAAAGCGGGTCTACGTCAGGGACGAGTCGACCAGCGCGTGGTCGGCCTGGTAGTATGAACTTCGCCGCCGAACGCGACGCGCTGGTCGACCGCCTCGCCCGCCGGGAGGACCTCGACCACGGGACTGAGGCGGCGATGCGCGCGGTCCCCCGTCACCGCTTCCTGCCCGAGCACAAGCAAGAGTCGGCCTACAGCGACACGCCCCTGCCCATCGGCGAGGGCCAGACCATCAGCGCCCCCCACATGGTCGCCATCATGACCGACCTGCTGGACCTGCGCGAGGGCGACCGCGTACTGGAGATCGGCACCGGCTGTGGCTACCACGCTGCCGTCACCGCGGAGGTGGTCGGCGCCGAACACGTCTACAGCGTCGAGTACCACGACCGCCTCGCCCACGAGGCCCGCGAGACCCTCGCCGAGACGGGCTACGGGGCGGTGTCGGTCCGGGGCGGCGACGGCAAACAGGGGTGGGCCGAGCACGCCCCCTACGACCGGGCGTACCTGACCTGCGCCGCGGAGGATTTCCCGGCTGCCGTGGTCGACCAGACCCGGACCGGCGGCGTCGTCCTGGCCCCGATCGGCACCAGCAAGCAGGTGCTCGTCCGGGGGCGCACGCGCGCCGACGGGTCGCTCGACCGCGAGCAACACGGCCACGTCCGGTTCGTCCCGCTGCAGTGATACGGATTGCTGTCGTCCATTGTCAGATCGACCGCATGATATCGTGCGGTCGTCGGGGAAAACGGCTACAGCAATCCGTATACCGGTGGATGTAACGTTTGATACTTCTCAGCCCTTCCTTGTCCCGGGCTGAATATATCATTGCTTACGTCCACCGGTATATGACCCGGAGTCGGACCCACGGACGGGCCCGGACACGGGTGTTACACATCCGGTTCGGTTTTACGTCCGCCCGGCGTCGACCCCCGGTATGGGCATCCACGTCGCGGTCGTCGGCGCCTACGGCAGCGCCGGTACCGCGGTCGCAGGCGAACTGGTCGACGTTCCCGAGGTCGAACTGACGCTCGTCGACGACGGCGAACCCGGCGGCGGCCTCTGTATCCTGCGGGGCTGTATGCCCTCGAAGGAAGTTCTCTCGGCCGGTGCTCACCGCTTCCAGGCCCGCCACGACCACCGCGTCCGCGGGACGCCCGAGGTGGACCTGGACGCCGTCGTCGAGACGAAAGACGAACACACGTCCGCCTTCGCCGAACACCGCCGCAGTGCGGTGCATGGCTGGGCCGAGCGCGAGGACGTCACCTTCCACCACGAACGCGCACGCTTCGTCGACGACCGGACGCTGGCCGTCGGCGACCACACCGTCGAACCGGACTACGTCGTCGTCGCCACCGGTTCGACGGTCAACGTCCCGGATCTGCCCGGCATCGAGGACGTCGAGTACACGACCAGCGCGGACGTGCTGGACGCCACCTCCTTTCCCGACTCGGGCGTCGTGATGGGCTTTGGCTACATCGGGATGGAACTGGTCCCCTACCTCGTGGAGGCGGGCGGCATGGACCTGACCGTGGTCGAACACGACGACCGCCCGCTCGACGAGGCCGACCCGCCCTTCGGGGACGCCATCCTCGATATCTACCGCGAGGACTTCGACGTCGACATCCCCACCAACGCCTACGAGCAGCGCGTCGAACCGACCGACGACGGCGGAGTCCGGCTGTACCTGGAGGACGCGGCGGGCGAGGAATCGGTCGCGGAGGCTGACCAGCTTTTCTGTTTCACCGGCCGGCGCCCCTCACTCGACGGGCTGGGAATGGAGAACACGCCGCTGTCGCCCGAACCGGGGTGGGTCCACGAGACGATGCAGGCCCGGGACGACGAACGCGTCTTCGTCGTCGGCGACGTCAACGGCAAGGAGCCAATCCTCCACGTCGCCAAGGAGCAGGGCTCTGTGGCCGCCGAGAACATCCTCGCCCACGCCCGCGGCGAATCCCTGGAACCGTACGAGAACGTCCACCACCACGTCGCCTTCTCGGGGCTCGGCGTGTACCCGTTCGCCCGCGTCGGGCACAACGAGGAGACGGCACGCGAGGCCGGTCACGACGTGGCCGTCGCCACGCGCCGGGCCAGCGACGACGGCGTCTTCAAAACGAAGGACGTCCCCGAGGGGCTGGCCCGGCTGGTCGTCGACCGCGCGGACGGGACGGTGCTGGGCTACCAGGGGCTGCACTACCACGCCGACGCCATGGCCAAGACGATGCAGGTGATCGTCGAGCTGGGACTGGACGTCCGCGAGGTGCCCGACCGCGCGTACCATCCCACTACTCCGGAGATTCTGGACGGGCTCGTCCGGGAGTGTGCGGCGGCCGTCGAGGGGAGCGGCTGACTGTGGGCCCGAAACGCTAACCGCGTCCCGCCGCAGGTACGGCCATGATCAGACCCTACCAGTCCGACGCCGACGCCCTCTGGGACCTCAAGCGGGGATTCGAACTCGAACTCGGGGAGGGCACCGGCGACGACGGGAAGGCAGCCACCTACCGCGAGAAACTCGACGACGAGTACCGTGCCTCCTACCTCGCGTGGGTCGACCGGTGTGTCGCGGAGAACGACCGCTGCGTGCAACTCGCACAGCGGGACGGAGCGGTCGTGGGCTACGTCTTCGTGTTGCCGGAGACGCTTTCGCACATCTGGGACGGGGCCGTGCTGAACGAGATTTTCGTCCACGAGGACCACCGCGGTGCGGGCGTCGCCGACGACCTGCTGGAGGCGGCGCTGTCGGTCGCCCGCGACCAGGCCCTCCCGCTGGACCGGCTGGTGCTCGACGTCGACCCCGAGAACGAACGCGCACGGGCCTTCTACGAGCGGTGGGGGTTCGAACCCTGGGGCGAGATGGTGGCCCGGGAGCTGTAAGGGGTGTCGATCCGGCAGTGTTAACTTAGTATCAGTTTCTTCCAGCAGATGAACCGAGTCCTCTTGGTAACGTTGCGTCGACGATGGACAGCCAGAAAGCCCCCGGCCGCTCGACCACCGGAAGACGGTCCTGCTCGCTTCGCTGCGCGGGCTGCGACTTCCGTACCCTCTTTCGCTCGCGGTGCTCGCTCACGAGACCGCTCCGGGGCTTGCTGCGTTACTCGGTCGCTCCGCTCCCTGCGTTACTTAC
>CAZUWC010000165.1:0-5010 GCA_964623935.1 uncultured Halobacteriales archaeon | reverse complement strand
TCGAACATGCCGGGGCTCTTCAGTGGCATCTCGACGGTCTCGCGGACCTCCTCGATCTGGTCGGCGATGCCGCCGATGTCCGCGTAGGTGACCGCCGGGCTGGAGTCGACCTGCATCACGCGTGCCCGGACGTCGGTCTCGTCGTCGAGGGACTTGACGATCGACAGGGAGTTGTTGACCGCGACGCGGTCGTCGGGCTCGATGTCCTCGCGCATCTCGTCGGTGACCTCGGTCAGCGCCTCCTGGTTGTTACCGTGCTGTTTGATGATGACGCCCTCGCCGGTGAGTTCCTGAACGGTGGCGACGAACAGCGGCGACTGCTTGAGTTTCTTGTTCTCGTGGGTCAGCCGCTCGAGTTTCTGCTGGTACTTGTTGTTCTCGGCGTTCGCGTCGAGGAGTTTGTCGCGCATCTCCTCGTTCTGGGCCTCGAGGATTTCGAGGCGCTCCCGGAGTGCGTCGATTTTCTCCTGCTGTGAGGCGCCCTCGTCGTACGGCAACTCGACCTCGTCGACGGTGTCGGTCATTACCATCATGCTAGTGGATTCGATAATAAGAGGTTTCGGGTCCACTCCCGACTCGATTCCCGGGACGGCCGCGCTACCTCCGGAGCCACCACTCCGTTTCGGTACCGGCAATCGGATTTCCATCAGTAATAAATTAGATTGAGAAATATTATTAACCTGTATCTCGTTGTCACGGGTAGCATGAGCGCATCAGAGGCTGCGACGGTCGAGTCAGTCGACGGAAGCGGCTGGGAGGCCGTCCGCGAACTCCCCCCGAGCGCGAAACTCGTCGCGAAAGTCCTGGAGTACAACGACTCGCTGACCCAAGGCCAGCTGGCCGAGGAGACGCTCCTTCCCCCGCGGACGGTGCGGTACGCTCTGAGCCGCCTGGAGGACGTCGGTGCCGTCGAGTCGCGCTTTTCCTTCGCCGACGCACGCAAGCGCATCTACACGCTCACCATCGAGTGAGCGGGGACGCGAGGCCGGTGGAGGTCACGTTTCACTTTCACCGGGGACTGCCAACCCTGAAATGGGCCGACCGTCTACCGGGAGTAATGACACGCGTCATCCACACCGGGGACACCCACCTGGGGTACCAGCAGTACCACCGCCCCGAGCGACGCGAGGACTTTCTGGCGGCGTTCCGGCGGGTGGCCGAGGACGCCACCAGTGAGGGTGCGGACGCGGTGGTCCACGCCGGCGACCTCTTCCACGACCGCCGGCCGACGCTGCCCGACATCATGGGGGCACTGTCGGTCCTGCGGACGCTCGACGACGCCGGGATACCCTTTCTCGCCATCGTCGGCAACCACGAGGCCAAGCGGGACGCCCAGTGGCTGGACCTCTTCGAGTCGCTGGGGCTGGCGACCCGGCTCGGCCCCGACCCCGTCCGCGTGGGTAACACGGCCTTCTACGGGCTGGACTTCGTCCCGCGGTCGAACCGCGCGGACCTGACCTACGACTTCGAGCCCCACGACGCCGAGTACGCCGCCCTCGTCTCGCACGGCCTCTTCGAGCCGTTCCCCCACGGCGACTGGGACGCCCGCGAGGTGCTCGCCGAGTCGAACGTCGCGTTCGACGCACTCCTCCTGGGCGACGACCACACCCCCCGCACCAGACAGGTCGAGGAGCCCGTGGAGGCGTGGCTGACCTACCCCGGGTCGACCGAGCGCGCGAGCGCCGACGAGCGCGACGAACGGGGGTACAACGTCGTCGTCTTCGAGGACGGCGTCGACATCCGCCGGCGCGGCCTCGACACCCGCGAGTTCGTCTTCGTCGACATCGACCTGGGGCCGGGCGAGGGGGTCGAGCGCGTCCGCGAGCGGGTCGGCCAGCACGACGTGACCGACGCGGTGGTCGTCGTCTCCATCGACGGCGAGGGCGAACCCGTGACGCCGGCGACCATCGAGGAGTACGGCGACGAGCAGGGCGCACTGGTGACCCGCGTCACCGACCACCGCGAGATCGCCGACGAGAGCGAGATCGAGGTGAGCTTCGCCGACCCCGACGAGGCCGTCCGCGAGCGGGTCCGCGAACTCGGCCTGAGCCCCGCCGCCCGGGACATCGACGAGACCATCCGCGCGAGCAAGGTGGCCGACTCCAACGTCGCCGACACCGTCGAGGACCGCGTCCGGGAGTTCGTCGCCGAGGCCGACGACGGCGCGTTCGCGAGTGCCGAGGACGTGGGGGCGTCCGGTGATTCTGCCGACGGGGCGGACGCCGATGGGACGGAAACCACGGGAGCGGGGACCGACGCGACGGACGCCGAGGCCGGGGACGCCACAGGGGAGGCCGTGGACGGCCAGATCACGATGGAGGACTACCTGTGAGGTTCGACCGCGTCAGGCTGGAGAACTTCAAGTGCTACGGCGAGGCGGACCTCTCGCTGGACCGGGGCGTGACGGTCATCCACGGCCTCAACGGCAGCGGGAAGTCCTCGCTGCTGGAGGCCTGTTTCTTCGCCCTCTACGGGGCGTCGGCGCTGGACCAGACGCTCGAGGAAGTGGTCACCATCGGCGCCGAGGGCGCGGTCGTGGAACTGTGGTTCAGCCACGCCGGCGAGTCCTACCACATCGAACGCCGGGTGAGCGTCCGCGATGAGCGGGCCGTCACCACGAAGTGTGTCCTCGACGGTGACGAGGGCACCTACGAGGGTGCCCGCGAGGTCCGCCGTCGGGTGGGCGAACTCCTGCGGATGGACCACGAGGCGTTCGTCAACTGCGCGTACGTCCGCCAGGGCGAGGTGAACAAGCTCATCGACGCCTCGCCCGGCGAGCGCCAGGACATGCTCGACGAACTCCTGCAACTGGGGAAACTCGAGGAGTACCGCGAGCGGGCCAGCGACGCACGCGTCGGCGTCGGCCGCGTGCGCGACGACAAGCAGGGCGCGCTCTCGGAACTGGACGACCAGATCGACCAGAAGGAAGGGCGGGACCTCCACGACCGGCTGAACGCCCTGCAGTCGGAACTGGCCGAAGTCGAATCCGAGACCGACCGCTTCGAGGGGAACCGCGACCAGGCCGAGGAGACGCTGGCCGACGCCGAGGCGGTCCTCGAGGAGTACGAACAGAAACAGTCGGAGCTGGCCGACCTCGAATCCGATATCGCGGACCTGCGGGGGAAGATCGAGGAGACCGAGCGCGAGCGCGAGCGGCTGGGCGAGGAGCTGGCCGAGACGCGCGAGAAACTCGACGAGGAACGCGAGGAGCGCGACGCACTGCTCGCCGAGACCGACCTCTCGGCGGCCACCGCCAGCGCCATCGAGGAGCGCGTCGAGGAACTGGCGGCCGAGGTGGAGGCCGTGACCGAGCGCATCCGCGAGCTGAGCGTCGAGAAACAGGAACACGACAGCCGGGCCGAGTCCCTCGCCGAGCAGGCGGAGGACCTCGCCGAGCAGGCCAGGCAGAACCACACGGAGGCCGACGAGCTCGCGGAGGAGGTCACCGAGGGCCGCGAGACGCTCGCCGAGCGGCGCGAGAAGCTCGACGACCTCGCCGACGGGATCGAGGCCTGCCGGGAGGCGTTCGCGGACGCGCCGGTCGACGTCGGCGGGGCGAGCGACCACCGCGAGGAGGTCGCCGCGGAACTCTCCGCGGTCAGGGAGCGGCGCGCCGAGACGGCGACAGACCTCGAGAACGCCCGCGAGCGCCTGGCCGAGGCCCAGCAGCTGCGCGAGGCGGGCAAGTGTCCCGAGTGTGGCCAGTCCGTGGCGGGGTCGCCACACGTCGAGGCCATCGCCGAGCGGGAGGCGGCCGTCGAGTCCCTGGAGTCGACTCTCGCGGACCTGAACGACCGCGAGGAGCGCCTCGAGGAGCGACTGGACCGCGCCGAGGAACTGGTCGAGCGCGAGACCGAACTCTCGCGACTCCGCTCGGAGCGGGAGAGCCTCGAGGGGCTGATCGACGAGCGGGAGTCGACGCTGGCCGGGAAGGCCGACCGTGCCGAGCGGCTCCGCGAGGGAGCGGCCGACCTGGAAAGCGAGGCCGCGGAGAAACGCGAGGCCGCCGGGGAGGCACGCGAAGCGGCCGCCGAGTGCCAGGAGGCGATTGCGACGGCCAACCAGGAGAAGGCGACCCTGACCGAGCGCGTCGAGCGCCTGGAGACGCTCCAGGAGGCCGTCGGGACCATCGCGGACCTGGAAGAGCGGATCGAGGACCTGCGCGAGAAGCGGGCCGAGAAGGCCGACCGCAACGACGAGCGCCGGGAGCACCTCGCCGAGAAGCGCGACCGGCGCGGGGAACTGGAGGCGGCCGTCGACGAGGAGCGCGTCGAGGCGGCCCGCACGGAGAAACAGAAGGCCGAGGAGTATCTCGAACAGGTCACGGAGAAGCTGGCGGAGCTGGACGAGCGCGAGTCGGAGTTACAGGCCGAGATCGGCCGCGTCGAGGGGGAGATCGACGATCTCGAAGCGTTGCGGGAGCGCCGGGAGGAACTGGCGGGGACCGTCGACCGGCTCGAGTCGCTGTACGGGGAGACCGAACAGCTCCAGGATATGTACGGGACACTCAGGGCGCAACTCCGCCAGCGCAACGTCGAGAGCCTGGAGCGGATGCTCAACGAGACCTTCGAGTTGGTCTACGGGAACGACTCGTACTCGCGGATCGAACTCGACGGCGACTACGAGCTGACCGTCTACCAGAAGGACGGCGAACCGCTGGACCCCGAGCAGCTCTCGGGGGGCGAGCGCGCGCTGTTCAATCTGAGCCTGCGGTGTGCCATCTACCGCCTCCTCGCGGAGGGCATCGAGGGGACCGCGCCGATGCCGCCGCTCATCCTGGACGAACCGACGGTCTTCCTGGACTCGGGGCACGTCTCGAAGCTCGTCGACCTCGTCGGCGCGATGCGAGAACTGGGCGTCGAACAGATCCTCGTGGTCAGCCACGACGAGGAGTTGGTCGGCGCGGCCGACGACGTCGTGCGGGTGCGCAAGGACGCCACCACCAACCGCTCGTCGGTCGAGCGCGTCGGGGCTGCCGACGAACGACTGCTCGCCGAGGCCGACGACTGA
>CAZUWC010000164.1:0-5033 GCA_964623935.1 uncultured Halobacteriales archaeon | reverse complement strand
GTGACCGTCGTCGAGACGATGGACCGCATCGTCCGCTACATCGAGAGCAGCGACGAGTACAGCGAGGTCCTGGAGCGAGGGATCCCGGCGGCCGACGACACCCGAACGGACGCGCTGGCGCGCTCGGCGCGCTTTCTCGCCCGCGACGTCGAGGCCGACGCCGTCGTCGCCGCCAGCGAGTCCGGATACACCGCCCGGAAGGCCGCGAAGTACCGCCCGCACATCCCGGTCGTCGCCGCGACGACCAGCGAACGCGTCCGACGACAGCTCACCCTCACGTGGGGGATCACCGCCAAACGGGTCGCACACTACGAGAGTGCCGACGCCATCATCCAGAACGCTGTCCAGGCAGCCATCGACACGGGCGTCGCCGAGAGCGGCGACACGGTGGTCGTCCTCTCGGGGATGATGACCGAACTCAAGGGGACCGACACCGCGAACATGCTCAAGGTCCACGTCGCCGCCGAGCGCCTGACGGCCGGTCGGTCCGTCGTCGACGGGCACGTCACCGGCCCCCTCCATCACGTCGGTGACGGCGACCTGACCGACGTGCCACGCGGCGTCGTGCTGTACGTGCCCCGCTCGTTCGACGGCGAGTTCGACGGTGACCTGGAGAAACTCGCCGGCATCGTCGACGCCCACGAGGGCGTGACCGGGTATCCGGCCATCGTCGCCCGCGAACTCGACGTGCCGATGATCTGTGACGCATCCATCGGGGACGTGCCCGAGGGGACGGAGGTGACGCTCGACGCCGAGCGCGGGGTGGTCTACGCGGACCCCGCCGTCGAGGCGTCCTGATGGGCTACACGCCGCACGTGCTGGTCGTCGGCACCGGCGCGACAGGGGCCGGCCTCGCACGGGACCTCGCGATGCGCGGACTGGAGGTGACCCTGGTCGGGGAAGGACCGCTCGGCACGGGCGAGGCCGGCGGACTGCTCGACTGTGGCGCGCGGGCGGCGGCCCTCGACCCCGGACGGGCGGCCCGCCTGCAGGCCGAATCCCGGCGGCTACGTGACATCGCCGGGCACTGCGTCGAGGAGACCGGGGGGCTCGTCACGGCCGCGTCCAGCGACGGACCGACGCTCGAAGCGGTCCGGGAGGGCTGTCTGGAGGCTGACATCCCGGTCGACGTACTCGACGCCGACGCGGTCCGCGAACACGAGCCACGCATCGCGGCGTCGGTCGATGGGGGACTCGCGGTGCCGGACGCTCGGATCGACCCCTTCCGGCTGACAGTGGCGACGGCCGAGTCGGCCCGCGAGTACGGCGCGACGGTCGAGGCGCACACGGCCGTGACCGACCTCTTCGTCGACGGGTCCGGGATCACCCACGCGAAACTGCGCCGGCCGGGAGACGGCGGAGAGATGCGACGGATCGACTACGTGGTCGACGCCGGGGGACGGCGTGCGGGTCGGCTCGCGGAACTGGCGGATATCGAGGCGCCGCTCGGGCGCGAGGGCGGCACGGCACTCGTCGCCGACGAACGGCCGACCGAGCGGGCCGTCACGACAGCCGACTCGCACACCCGGGTCGTCCCCGCCGGGAACCGGTGCGTCCTCGAATCGTGGCACGGCGACGGCGCCGGACAGCCGGGAAAGCAGCCGTCGACGCTGGCTGTCGACGCCCTCCTCGCGGACGCCACGACCGTGGTCCGGGACGTCGACACGGCCCGGTTTTTCCGTGGCTGGCCGGTGGGGCGGGCCACCCCAGCGGAGGGCGATAGAGCGACCGGGGGTGACGTGGGGGTGCGAGTCCTCGACCACGAGGAGCGTGACGGCCTGTGGGGCCTCTCGACGGTCGCCGGGGCCACGCTCACGACCCACCGGCTCGCCGCGGAGGCGGCCGCCGACCAGGTCTGCGGGAAGTTCGGCATCGACCGGGCCTGTCTCACCCACTCGGAGGCGCTGCCCGAACGCGAGACCGACCCGAGGGTACTGGCGAACGAGGGCGGCATCGACCCGAACCCCGTCGTCTGTGCCTGCGAGTCCGTCACGCGCGCCGAAATCCGGGACGTCCTCGCAGCGGCAACCGTCGCCAGGGACCTCGATTCCGTCCGCGTGCGGACCCGCGCCGGCATGGGCGAGTGCCAGGGCGGGCGGTGTGCCCACAGGCTCGCGGCGGAACTCCACCCGGAAGACGTCCCGGAAACGGTCGACGACGCGCTGGACTCGTTCCTCGGTGCCCGCTGGCGGGGACAGCGCCACGCCGCGTGGGGCGAGCAACTCGCCGAGATGGCACGCACCTACAGGCTCCACGCCGAGACCCACGGGCGCGGGACCGACCCCGGCGTGGTCGACCTCGACGAGTTCGAGGGCGGGAACGGCGACCGGCCACAAGGCCCCAGGGGGCCGATACCGTGACCCCCGACGTGGTCGTGGTCGGCGGCGGCCTCGCCGGGTCGATGGCCGCGATCTCGGCTGCACGGACACGCCCTGAGGCCGAGGTAGCAGTGGTTCCCGAGTCCACCGGAGGTTCCCCGAGCGTCCCGGCAACACGCGGTGACGAACAGGTATCGCCGCTCCGCTCGTCCTTCGCGGCGGCCAGCGGTCTCGTCGACGTCCTCGGGCACGTCCCCGGGCGTGACGGTCCCGTCCCCGATCCGTTCGCAGCCATCGGGGACCTCCCGCCGTCACACCCCTACAGTGTCGTCGGCCTCGACGCGGTCCGTGCCGCGCTGGCGCTGTTCGACGAGGTCACCGGCGAGCATTACGACGGGGACGGAACGGACACCAACGCGCTGTTCCCGACGCCCTGGGGACGGCTCCGCCCGGCGGCCCGCTACCCCGCGGCGTTCGGTGCAGGGCTGGCCAGCGACCGCGCGGCGACGACGCTGGTCGGGTTCGAGGAACTGACCCCGTTCGACGCCCCGCTGGCCGCGGAGCGACTCGCCGACGACCTCCCCTACCTGGTCAACGGGCTGACCGTCGGCTTCCCGGGGGACGTCGAGTCAGGAGGGGGGCCAGTCGACCGGACGCCGCTGTCGTGCGCGCGGGCTCTGGACGCCGCCGAGAACGGGGACAGAGCGGGGGAGACGACCAACGCCATCGTCGATGGGATCGTCGACGAACTCGGCGTTCACCTCGGGACGAAAGCCCGGGCCGGGTTCCCCGCCGTCCTCGGACTCGACCGTGCCGAGCGGGTCCGCGAGCGCCTCGCCGACCGCCTGGGGGTCCGTGTCTTCGAGGTCGGTCTCGGCCCCCCGAGCGTCCCCGGGATGCGCCTCGGCGGACTGTTCGCCGACGCGCTCGCCGAAGCAGGTGTCGACGTCGTCCCCGGAACTGTCGAGGGCGTCGAAACGACCGGGGACCGTATCGACGCCGTCCGCCTGGACACCAGCACTCTGGACGGAGACCGGTTCGTGCTCGCCACTGGCGGTGTGGCCGACGGTGGCCTCGTCGCCGGACGCGACGGGGTCGTGGAACCCACCGTCGGCTGTCACGTCGACGCCCCCGACGACCGCGCAGCGTGGGTCGAAGAGCACCCCCTCGGCGATCACGCGTTCGCCCGGTTCGGGGTCGATGTCGACGACGCGCTCCGGCCGCTGACCCCCCGGGGCGCCGTCGAGTTCGAGAACCTCGGGGCTGCCGGTCGGGTCCTTGGCGGACACGACTTCACGGCGGAGACGTCGGGGGGCGGCGTCGCGACCGTGACCGGGTACGTCGCAGGGCGCGCCGCTACGGAGGAGACCGGGTGAAAGGGAGGGCCGGGAGAGCCGGACTGGCGGGTGGCCCGGCAGACGAAGACGGGGCAATCCAGCGGCGAGGGAAAACCCATCCAAGGGGCTGAGTGGTGGGTTCGGGATGGCCTGGGGTGGCTGCCCGTACGCTGTCGCCACACGGGGTCGCTCGGACCCTGTGACTTCCAGCGGGGACGTCTGTCGCGTCCCCGGGGCAGCACGCTATTCTAAACTCGGAACTGTATAAAAATTTTATCCTATTTCGGAAAAATAACCTGTTTCGAGTCGGTACCGTCGACGCGAGCACCTCCGCCATCTATCCACGGTGCTGGGAACGGGCGACCCCCATCGAACGCTTCGAGGGAACCCGCGGGAACTGATGGTGCCGGCCGTTCGGTTTTTGGCAAACCTAAAAACTCAAGAGGCTCCGGCCGGGATGGGGAGGTAATGGCGACGGCAACGCACGTGGAGGCAGGATTCACGTTCGACGACGTGAGCGTGGTCATGGGCACGTACAACGAGGAGGCGGCAGTCGGGACGGTGCTGTCGGACATCGAGCGCATCACGGACGGTCGCGCGGGAGTGGTCTGCGTCGACGGGTCGACCGACCGGACGCCCGACATCGCACGCGACCACGGGGCTCGCGTCATCGAACAGGAACCCCAGGGCTACGGCATCGCCGTCAGGGAAGCGTTGCTCGCGGCCGAGCGACCGGTCGTCGTCACGACCGATTGTGACGACACCTACCCGATGGAGCGCCTGCCGGAGTTCCTCGAACTGGTCAACGAGGGGTACGACGTCGTCAGCGGCGACCGCCTCTACCACGGTGCCGACGCGATGCCGGCGCTGAACCGCCTCGGCAACCACGCGTTCGCGGCGCTGGCATCGGCCCTGCTGGGCGAACGCCTCCACGACACGACGACGGGGATGCGCGCTTACCGCCGTGAACTGATCGAGAAGATCGAGTGGACCGAGAACACCGGCCTCTCGGCGGAACTGCTGATGCGGCCCGTCGCCCGCGGGTACCGCGTGCGCGAAGTACCCATCGAGTACCGCGAGCGCGCCGGCGAGACGAAACTCGACCCCGTAGAGGGCGGGGCCGCCATCGCGAAGTCCATCCTGAAGGTCGGGCTGGAAGAGCGCCTGCGCTGACCGGACAGTGGCCGACCTGCGTCATACGGATTGCTGTCGCCGTTTTCCAGGTCGACCGCACGGGGTACTGCGGTCGATCCGGCAAAGAACTACAGCAATCCGTATCATCCGTCGGGGCCACGCTGGTAGCTGCTGATGCCGCCAGGGTGGCCCTGCGGGTTCTCGATGCCGACGAGTTCGCCGCCCGTCGGCGAGGCGTACAGGG
>CAZUWC010000163.1:0-5079 GCA_964623935.1 uncultured Halobacteriales archaeon | reverse complement strand
GCGCTCGGCGACGCCGTCGATGCCGAGGATGTTCTCGACGCGGTCGGCCATGTCCCTCGCGACCGGGATCTCCACCTCGCTTTCGGGGTCGCCGCCGCGCTCGCGTGCCTGGTTCGCGGCGGCCAGCGCGCGGTCGAGTTCGGCCTCGATGCGCTCGAAGTAGCGCTCGTCGTCCGGCCTCATGCGACGGCTGTCACCGCCCCGACGGTCGCCCCTGGTGCCCGATAATCCATGTCCAGTGGGGACGAGCGGCGACCCCAAAAGGGTTGTCGCTCGGCTCGCTACGCTCGCGGCCCGTCATACGGTCGTGCGTAATTCGTTTCGTTCCCACGAAACAGATGCCGGTCCTCGTGGTCCGAATCACCGATCCCCGCGGAGACTGCTGAAATCCGTTACGCACGACCGTATCAGCCGCCGTCCACCTCGATCCCGTCACGGCCCGACCGGTGTGCGCCGGCGACGGAGGAAAGAAGCGGCCCGCGCCGCGGCGAGTACCGGAGGTGGGTCGAACAGTCACAGTCCGAGCAACCGAAGTCGGCCACGGAATCGCCCTCGATGGCTCGCGCGATACCACACTCGGCTGCGAGCCCGGCCGAGCAGGTGACCGAATCGACGGTGGCCCCCTCGTGGCCGAGCAGGTAGTCGACGTGCCAGTGGCGGGTCGAGGGCTCGCCGGCCGCGAGTTCGAGGTGACGCTCGACGCGCGAGAAACCCCCCGAACCCAGCGCGCTCCCGGTGTAGGCGTACCAGCCCCCTTTTAGCGTCCGGGTTCCGAGCGCGCCGATTTCGATTTCGGCGGCTGCGGTCAGTTCGATCAGGAGTGTGTACGTGCCGCCGTCCTCCGCTCCGGTTTCCGGCACGGTTTCAGCCCTCGAATCGGACGGCAGCGTCCCGACTACCCTGCCGGGGAGATCGGTTTTTCGATCCCTCGTTGCTCGCGTCGTTTCCGGCGACTGACATCGTGATCCGTCGTTTGGTGTCCAACGATTTTAACACTTGCTGGTTCCTCTATCCAGATATGGCCAGTCAAGAGCCCGCAGGCGGCGACCAGGAGATGGCAGCGCTCCGGGACGAATACCCGAGTGGATGGCGCGTTCTCACCCAGCACGACAGCGTGAGCTACATGATCGACGCGCTGATGGACGCACCCGACTACCACTTCAGCAAGTCGAAACTCGCGGAGAACGCCGGTGTGAGCCGCCAGTCCGTTCACACGCACCTGCCCCTGCTCCTCCGTCTCGACATCGTGGACGTAGTCGAGGGGTCGTCTCCTGCGAAGTACACTCTCAATTCGGGCGAGGAGCTAGTCGGGGAGTTGCACCGACTGAACGGACTCATCAACGAGAAGCTCGACGCGTAGCGATGGAGATTAAAACACCGACTCTCGCTTCGATCGGTACAGGTACTACTCCTGGAACCTCTCTTCGAACCGGAACGTCCCGTCCTGCTGGACCACCTCGCCATCGACCGTGATCGAGGAGTCCTCGCTCATGTCGACGATCATGTCGACGTGGACCGCCGACTCGTTCTGCTCGTTGTCCTCGCCGACGGTGTCCTCGTAGGCCCGGCCGACGGCCATGTGGACGGTGTCGCCCATCTTCTCGTCGAAGAGCATGTTGTAGGTGAAGCGGTCGATGTCGCGGTTCATCCCGATGCCGAGTTCGCCCAGCCGGCGCGCGCCCTCGTCGGTGTTCAGCACCTCCGTCAGGATTTCCTCGTTCTTCTCGGCCGCGTGGTCGACGACCTCACCGTCCTCGAAGGAAAGCGAGACGCCCGTGACCTCCCGGCCCTGGTGGTAGAGGGGCTTGTCGAACAGGACCTCACCCTCGACGGAGTCCGGAATCGGCGCGGTGAATACCTCGCCGCCCGGGAGATTGCGCTCGCCGTAGTCGTTGAGCGTGGGGTTGCCCGCGACCGACATGGTGACGTCCGTCGTCCCGCCCGACCGGATGCGGACCTCGTCGGCACCGTCGAGGATGTCGACCATCTGGCTCTGGTGGGCCCGGACGGCGTCCCAGTCCTTGTTGATGGCGTCCCAGACGAAGTCCTCGTAGGCCTCGGTGGACATCTCCGCGAGCTGTGCGTTCGCGGGGGCGGGGTACTGGGTGAGACACCACCGCTTGGAGAGGCGTTCGTCGAGGATGGGGCGTTTGGCCTTCGAGTAGGCGGCGTTGGTCTCGGGGTCGACGTCGCCCGTCTCGGTGACGTTCGCGTTCGCGCGGACGGCGATGTAGACGTCGGTCTCCTCGATCAGTGCCTGCTCGTGGGCCGGCGTCTCGAAGTCCTCGCGGGCACGCAGGTAGGCCCGCTGGAAGCGGTCGTTGCTGCTCAGCGCGACGGGGTTGGCGCCGTAGTCGCCGATCACCTCGTGGAGCGCGACGACGAGGTCCTCGGCCTCCGGTGGCGCGACGACGACGACGTCGTCACCCTCCTGGAGGTCGACGGAGTGGTCGGCGACCACTGCGGCGTGTTCGCGGATACGCGGGTCCATGTCCCCCCGTGGGGTCGGCGCGTCCAAACCAGTTGCGGGTCCGGGCTGCTCATCTGCGTTTCTGCTTCTCCTCGACACCCTGTTTGAACTCCAGGACCGTCCGGCGGAGCATCAGGTAGCCGAAGAAGATGACCAGGAGGACGAGCGCGAGGATGCCGTAGGTCACCAGGTCGGCGGCCATGCACCGTCTAGGCGGGGGACGGGCCAAAGTGGTTTCGTTGCTGTCGAGGAAAGGCGAAATCTTTGTAGGGTTGACGTGTAGGTGCCGACGAGACGACCGATCATGACAGAAGACTATTCGGACGAGCGACTGACGGCGATCATCGAACAGGTGCGAGCGTGGAGTCACGAGTTTGCCGACAGCGATTTCTTCGAGGCACTGACCGGCGACCAACAGCAAAACGCCGAGTACATCGTGACGACGTTCGCGGAACTGCTCTACAAATACGAGGCCATCGAACCGGCGGACTGGGACGAATCGGCAGTCGAGACGTGTGTCATCCGGCTGTATCCCCGGCAGGTGACCGCCGACATCGGCGTCTTTCGTGCCATCGCGCCCGTGCTCGGTTCGTTCTTTACGTTTCTGGACGACCGCGGCTATCTCGACAACGGTCGCGAGTTGGCCACGGCCGTGCGCGACCGCGAGGACGAAATCCTCGAGCAGGCTCACGATCCCGACAACTGGGGGATGGCCAAATCGATCCTCGTGGACGCCGCCGAACAGGCCGGAACTGACATCGACGAAATCGACAGCATCGAGGAGGCCGAAGCCCTGCTCGAAGAAGCAGGTGCGAAGCCGATCACGGCACCCGACGTGGACGAACCGCGGATGCTGTCCGTCGAGAGCGAACAGCGGTTTCTCGATCTGTATGCCCACCTTCTCGTGTACGTCAACGACCGTTTCGACGTCCTCGACGGCATCGACTCTCCCGAGGATGTCGAACAGAGCGACACACAACAACTGGTTCCCCTGCGGACCACACTCTACGAGGAAGATACCGCCGACATCATCGAGTCGTTCGTCGCGGAGAATCCGGCAGAACTCGACGACGCCGACCGCAAGCAGGTCGAGACCTGGACCGACTACGTCTTCGGCGAGTTCCTTCTCGTCGACTACCTCGACGACGCGGCCGTGTTCCTGGACTGGGAGGACCCACCGCGGGCCTACCGGACCAAGTCGGTCCGCGTCCCGTTTGCGGACATCTGGCACGAAGACGAACTGCCGGTGTTGGGGTCCGACGTCGCGCTGGTGCCCTTCGAGGGCGATATCGTCTGGGACGGCTGGCTGTTCACCGACCCGATCTCGACGATGGCACTGGAGATGACTCTCGACTACGACGTCGACGACCGCTACGAGGAAGCGACACACCGGTTCGGCCTCATCGACTCGCTGCCCGCTCCCGACGAACCCGAGAAATCCGCCGCCGAACAGCTCCGGTTCTACATGAAGAACAAGCGAAACCGCGACCGGTTTGCCGACGAGATCGACCGTCTCAGGGAGCAGGGCCCGGAACTGGAGCGGATCTATCACCAGGAACTCGGGAAAGCACGCGCACGGAGCCTCGGCCGGACGCTCCGGGACCTCGATCTGAACGAAGCGTACGTCGCCATCTACGAGGACCAGGTCGTCGCGACCGGTCGGACCGAATCGGAGGTCCGAGACATCCTCGCCGACATCATGCCGGGGGGCAAAGCGGACCATCCCTACATCTACCACTACGACCCCTGATCCGCTCTCGGACACGGTGACGAGCGCGGCAACCCGACGGCGGTCGCACCGCGAAAAGACTCATCACAGCGGCGCTAGAACCTCTCCCCAATGTCGCTGTTGCCCTCCAGACCCGACGCCTCCCCCTCCGAGGACGCCGGTCCCCGCGTCGTCGGTGTCGACAGCGAGGACGCCGACGAGGTGCTGTCGGCTCTCTCTTCGGAGACGGCACGCGAACTCCTCGCGGCGGTCCACGACGACCCCGCGCCCCCCTCGGAACTCGCCGAGCGCGTCGACACGTCCCTCCAGAACGCACAGTACCACCTCGAAAAGCTCGAAGACGCGGGCGCCGTCGAGGTGGTCGACACCGCCTACTCCGCGAAGGGCCGGGAGATGGACGTCTACGCGGCGGCCGACCAGCCGCTGGTCATCTTCGCCGGGAACGAGGAGGATTCGTCCGTGCTCCGGACGGCCATCCAGCGCCTCGTCGGCGCGCTCGGGATGCTCGCGCTGGCGAGCCTCGCCGTGCAGGCGATATTCGGCCGGATCGACCTCTTCGGCGGGGCGGACATGGGCGCCCCGGCCGGCGGTGAGGGAGGCGGGGCCGCGGACGGTGGCGATGGCGGTGACGGCGCCGAAGTGACGGAGACGCCGACACCAGAGGGCGTCGACACGCCGACTCCGGAGGCGACACCGACGCCGGAACCGACCGGCACGCCGACGCCGGAACCCGCCGGCACCCCGACGGCGACGCCCCAGGCGACGGGGACGCCAACGCCGCGACCGACGCCACAGCCCACGGGGACACCCGAACCCACAGCCACAGAACTCCCGACGGAGACGGTGGCCCCGACGGAGACGCCGGAGGCCTTCGAGGCGG
>CAZUWC010000162.1:0-5083 GCA_964623935.1 uncultured Halobacteriales archaeon | reverse complement strand
TGTCGAGGATGACGTCGTGGGCGCTTCGCATCCCGTCCGTCGAGAAACAGGTGGATTCGTCGTAGGGTTCGACGCCGTCGTCGGTCTCGCGGACGAGGTAGTACTCGCTCTCGAAGGCCGTCTTCGGGACGTACTCGATGTCGTCGAGGTACTCGCGCAACTGGGCGCGCGGCCCGGCCTCCCAGGGCCCCCCGTCGAGGCCGTGCAGATCCGCGAGCAGCAATCCGGCGCGGTCGTCGTAGGGGAGGTCGGTGAACGTCGCCGGGTCGGGGACGACCCGCACCTCGCCCGCGGGGCCGTACCGGCCGCCCGGGACGAGCCTGTCGAGGGCGTTGAACGACTGCATCGCCTGCGTGATGTTCACCCCGTCCTCGAGGGCGCCCTCCAGGCCGTCGGTGTCGACCACCCGCCCCCGCGGGACGCCGCTGTTGTTGACGAACACGATGCGTGTGAGGTCGATGTCCGCGGCCCTCGCGCGCTGGAGGACCTCGTCTGCGGTCGTCATGGTCGCCCCATGCTACCGCACGAACCGGCAAAGTACCGCCCACCTCCGGCAAGAACGACCGGCTACGCGACCGCCCGCCCGGAACGGCCGATTTTCAGCGATGAGATTCCGCCAGGAATATTTATCACCGTCATTCGCACAAGTATCCCCAAATGGCATCCACCGGTCTGACCGAGACGGGGCAACTCGGAGTCGACCTCGTGATCGAAGCGATCGACTTCCCGCTGTTGGTCGTCGACGAGACGGGGCGGATCGTCGAGTACGAGGACCAGATCGCGGACCTCATCGGGGTTCCCCGCGAGGAGGCGCTGGGCAGCGACGCGCTCGGGGAACTGGCCTACGACGAGCCGAAACTGACGATGGCCGAGAAGGTGGCCGAGGCGCCCCGGACCGCCGACACGGAGTACGGCCTCGACACCGCCGACGGCGAGTACGCGCTGTTGCGCGGGCTCGACGGCCCGGTCTACGAGGACCGCTCCACGACCGCGGAGGGCCAGGACCTGTGGTTCGTGGCGACGCCGCTGTACCGCAGGGGCGAGTTCGTTGGCGTGCTCGAACTCGTCCAGGCCGAGAGCCAGTCCCAGCGCCGGCAGGCCGAACTGGAGGACCTCACCGCGGAGGTGGCCGGGACGCTGGCGGCCTTCGAGCGGGGCGACTTCGAGGCTCGCGCGACCTTCGACGCCCAGGGCAGCGTCCTCGACGACGATCTGCTGGCGCTCGTGGAGTACGTCAACGACGTCGGCGCGGCCGTCCAGCGGATGACCGACGGGTTCGAGCAGGACCTCGATTCCCTCTCGGACTCCCTGGGGGAGGCCCGCGAGCTGGCCGCCGAAATCGAGGCGACCGCGGCCGACCAGCAGGCCGACTTCGAGGACGTCCAGGCGAACCTCCAGGAGTTCAGTGCCCGCATGGAGGAACTCGCCTCGAACTCCCGGGAGGTCGCCGCCGCCATCGAGGACGTCCGCGAGGCCGGCGAGTCCGGAATCGAAGCCATCGAGGAGGCCCGCGACAGTTCGGCGGCGGTCACGGAGACGGCCGACGACCTCGTGGCGACCGTCGAGGAACTCGGCGGGCGGATGGGCGACATCGAGGAGGTCGCCGACGTCATCGCGGACGTGGCCGACCAGACGAACATGCTGGCGCTGAACGCCAACATCGAGGCCGCCCGCGCCGGCGAGGCCGGGAGCGGGTTCGCCGTGGTGGCCGACGAGGTCAAGGAGCTGGCCGACGAGACGCAGTCCCACACCGAGCGCATCGCCACGCAGGTCGCGGACCTCCAGTCGCAGGTCGAGGAATCGGTCGAGATGGCACGCGAGGCCGACGAGGGGATCGCGCGTAGCGAGGACCGCGTCGCCGAGGCCGCCGAGGCCTTCGAGACGGTCGTCGCCGAGGTCGAGGCGGCCGCGACCGGCGTCGACGAGATCGCACGGACCAACGACCAGCAGGCCGACACCATCGAGCGCATCACCGGTGCGGTCGACGACGCCGTCGAGACTGCCCACGAGAACCGCGAGCGCGGCGAGGAGATCGCCGACCACCTCCGGTAGTCGTCGGCCCGCCGACACGGCTACAGGCCGGCGACCTGCCCCCGTCGAGACCGTTCCTGTTCTATCACCCATACGTTGATGACCCCCCCGAGCGAACAGGGGGGCCATGGACGAGCGGTCGGTGGTCAGTTGCCTGCTCCGCAACGAGGGAGCGGTACTGTTGTGCCGCCGGAGCGACGAGGTGGGCTCGTACCCGGGGCGGTGGGGCGTGGTCGCGGGCCACGCCGAGGGCGACCCCGACCGCGCGGCACGCGAGGAGATCGCCGAGGAGACCGGCCTCGACGCGGGGGCGGTGTCGCTGGTCCGCCGGGGCGACCCCTTCGCGGTGACCGACGCCGACCTCGGGACGCGGTGGCGGGTCCACTCCTACCTCTTCGACTGTGCGACCCGGGCCGTCGAGACCGACTGGGAGACCGCCGAGCACGCCTGGGTCGCCCCGACCGCCATCCTCGACCGCGAGACAGTCCCCGAACTGTGGACGACCTACGACCGCGTCCGGCCGGGCGTCGAAACCGTCGCCGGGGACACCGAACACGGGTCGGCATACCTCTCCGTGCGCGCCCTGGAAGTGCTCCGGGACGAGGCGGCCGTCCGCGCAACCGCCGCCCGTACCGGCGACCACGACGCCGGGACCTCCCTCCTCGTGCGGGCCGACGACGGCTGGGAGGAACTGGCCGACGTCGCCGTCGCCCTCCGGGAGGCACGTCCCTCGATGCCGGCGGTGGGCAACCGCGTCAACCGCGCCATGGCCGCCGCGAGCGACGCCCGGACGGCCGCTGCTGTCGAACACGCCGCAGTCGCGGGCATCACCGAGGCCGTCGGCGCCGACGAACGCGCGGCCGCCCACGCCGCACGACGGGTCGCTGGCGCCCGCGTTGCGACACTCTCCCGGTCGGGGACGGTCCGCGAGACGCTCGCACTGGCCGACCCCGAGGCCGTCCTCGTCGCCGAGTCACGGCCCGGCCGGGAGGGGATTGACGTCGCGGCCGGCCTCGCCGACGGGACTGAGGTCACCCTCGCGACGGACGCCGCCCTCGCCCACGCGGTCGGGGAGTGGGGGGCCGACGCCGTGCTCGTCGGGGCCGACGCCGTCCGCCCGGACGGGTCTCTCGTGAACAAGGCCGGCACGCGGGCCGCCGCGCTCGCGGGCACCTACGAGGGCATCGAGGTGCTCGCGGTAACGGCCAGCGACAAGGTCACGCCCCACGACAGGACCGACCTCGAACACCGCGACGTGACGGAGGTCTACGACGGCGATGCGGACCTCACCGTCTACAATCCCACCTTCGACGAAACGCCCGGGGACTGTCTGGACGCCGTCGTGACCGAACACGGCGCGCTGGACCGCGAGGGCGTCGCCGCAGTCGCCGCCGACCACCGCGAGCGTGCGAACTGGCCCGGCGAGTAGAACCACCCCGGTTGGGGACCGGAACTGTCACGCCCGGAGTGCTATATAGACGACCCCAATTTTACCGAATCCGTCCGCGGTCACGTATGACAGCAGGTGCCACGACCCATCCCCGTCACGTCCGGCGGTTCGCTCTGAACGCCCGTCTGACGGCTGTCTGACGCCGTTTTTTGGGGGTGGGGCTCCTGTAGTCGTGTATGCGCACACGTCACGGCGAGTTCGAGCGCATCCGGACCGTGCTCGAAGACGCCGACCCGGACGAGCCGCTGACGGCGCGCGAGATACTCGCGGTGCTCGAGGAACACGGCGAGGACTTCGACAGCGCCCACCGCGTCGCGACTGTGCTGGGCCGCCGCGAGGATACCGGCGACGTGGAGGTCATCCGCGACCAGCCCTACCGCTACCGGTTCGTCGAGGAGAACAACTGACCCTCGGGTGGGGGGTGTCGTTCGCGTGGACCGCCAGCAGTCGTCGCTTCTACCCGCGTCTGGGCCCCTGGCCACCGACCCGTCTCCGACGGACACGCGGAGTGCCACTGCGGCCCGTGGTACCGCGACTCAATACGATATTCGAAGCTCACCTACGAGGTTCGTATTTTTTCGCCGGGTTTATTACGATGTACCGATTTCGAGCAGGTAATGACAGCGGGTGAAGACCGGACGATACTGCTGATCGGGAGCGGACCGATAAAGATCGGCCAGGCCGCCGAGTTCGACTACTCGGGGGCCCAGGCCTGCCGGGCGTTGCGCGAGGAGGGCGCCCGAGTCGTGCTGGTCAACTCCAACCCCGCGACCATCATGACCGACCCGGGGATGGCCGACGAGGTGTACATCGAGCCCATCAACACCGAGGCCATCGCGGAGATCATCCGCAAGGAACGGCCCGACGGCGTCATCGCGGGGCTGGGTGGCCAGACCGGCCTGAACGTCACCGCCGAACTCGCAGAGGAGGGCGTCCTCGAAGAGTACGACGTCGACGTCATGGGGACGCCCCTGGACACCATCTACGCCACGGAGGACCGCGACCAGTTCAGAAAGCGCATGGAGTCCATCGGCGAGGACGTCCCCGCCTCCGAGACCATCGGCTCGGTCGACCAGGTGGAAGACGCCGTCGAGGCCGTCGGCGGCCTGCCGGTCATCATGCGGACCACCTACACGCTCGGCGGTGCCGGGTCGGGCGTCATCGGCGAGATGGAGGAACTCAAAGCCCAGGTCCGGAAGGGACTCAATCTCTCGCGGGACGACCGCGTGATGATCACCGAATCGATCGACGGCTGGATCGAACTCGAGTACGAGGTCATGCGCGACGCCGATAACTCCTGTATCATCATCTGCAACATGGAGAACCTCGACCCGATGGGCATCCACACCGGCGAGTCGATCGTCGTCACGCCCTCGCAGGTCATCCCCGACGAGGGCCACCAGGAGATGCGCGACTCCGCGCTGAAGGTTATCCGCGAGTTGGGCATCCAGGGTGGGTGTAACATCCAGTTCGCCTGGCGCGACGACGGCACCCCCAGCGGCGAGTTCCGGGTCGTCGAGGTCAACCCCCGCGTCTCCCGGTCCTCGGCGCTGGCCTCGAAGGCGACGGGCTACCCCATCGCCCGCGTCACCGCGAAGGTCG
>CAZUWC010000161.1:0-5116 GCA_964623935.1 uncultured Halobacteriales archaeon | reverse complement strand
TGGCCTTCGAGAGGTTGCCCTCGCTGTTCTCGAAGTCGATGGGGTTGACCTTGTGTGGCATCGTCGAGGAACCGGTCTCGCCGGCGGCGGCCTCCTGACCGAGGTAGCCCTCGGAGACGTACAGCCAGGCGTCCCGATCCAGGTCCAGCAGGACGCTGTTGGCCCCGCGAAGCGCGTCGAACAGCGCCGCGAGGTCGTCACAGGGGTTGACCTGCGTGGTCAGCGGTTCGTGGGCCAGCCCGAACCCCTCGACGAACGACGCCGCGAAGGCCGGCCAGTCCACGTCGGTGTAGGCGACGCGGTGGGCCGCGTAGGTCCCGCTGGCGCCAGCGAGTTTTCCCGATAGCTCCCCGACTGCTTCGTCGACGCGGCCGAGCGCCCGCCCGAGTCGGGAGGCGTAGACCGCCATCTCCTTGCCGAAGGTGGTCGGCGTCGCGGGCTGGCCGTGCGTGCGCGCGAGCATCGGCACGTCGCGGTACTCACGGGCCATCGCCGCGAGGTCGTCCCGAATCGCCCGGAGTTCCGGGACGATGACCTCGGTGAGTGCGTCCCGTATCAGGAGCCGGTAGGCGAGGTTGGTGACGTCCTCGCTGGTGAGCGCGAAGTGGACCCACTCCTCGATGTCCAGCCCGTCCAGTTCGTGCCGGAGGTAGTACTCGACGGCCTTGACGTCGTGGTTGGTCGCGGGATAGTCGCCGTGACCCTCCGTCTCGAAGCGCTTGACGAGGGCGGCGTCCTCGGCGTCGAACTCTTCGACGACGGCACGGAGTCGCTCCCGTTCGTCGCCGTCGAGGGTCAGCGCCGTCGCCTCGACCTCGGCGAGCGCGAGCAGGGACTCCACCTCGACACGGACGCGAGCACGGGCGAGTGCGCCCTCGCTCACGTAGGGGACCAGCGGCTCGGTGTGGCGGGCGTACCGGCCGTCCAGCGGCGAGACTGCCTCCAGGGGCCCGCGGTCGGTCATGGGTCACACTCGATGAGGACGGGGAAAAAGGATGCCGGTCGACGGCCAAGAGCGTCCCGAAAACCGATCGGCTGGCAAAGCGACCCGCGAGCGAGACCCAGGGAAGGACTGGTCGGTACAAACGGATCGCTTACACGAATCATCGTTTCGAACGAACAGAAAGAAACCGTCGCCACCAGTCCACGAGCCACACCGTTGAAACCGACGGCGCTCTATCCGGGAGTATGGACCCCGAGACGGTGCGCGCGGACATCCCCGCCTGCGAGGAGTGTGTCTTCCTCAACACCGGCGCCAGCGGCCCCAGCCCACGCCGGATTGTCGACGCCGTGACCGACTTTCACGAGCGCCACAAGTTCGCGGCACCCTGCGAGGATGGCATCTACGAGTTCGCCAGCGAGACACGCGAACGCGCCCGGGAGGCAATCGCCGGTTTCGTCGGTGCCTCGCCCGGAGAGGTCGCACTCACCCGCAACACGGTCGAGGGCATCAACCACGTCGCGACGGGCATCGACTGGGAACCCGGCGACGTCGTCGTCCGCACGGACCTCGAACACCCCGCCGGGGAGCTCCCCTGGCAGCGGATGGCCGACCGCTACGGCGTCGAGGTTCGGGAACTCGAGACCGACCGGGGCCGGGTCGACCGGGACGCGCTGAAAGCGGCCGCCGACGGCGCTCGCCTCCTCTGTGTGAGTTCGATCGCCTGGAACTACGGGACGCGCCTGCCCGTCGAAGAGGTCGTCGACATCGCCCACGACGCCGGGGCCCGGGTGTTGGTCGACGCCGTGCAATCGCCGGGCCAGGAACCCGTCGACGTCTCCGCGTGGGGAGCGGACTTCGTCGCCGGCTCCGGCCACAAGTGGCTGCTCGGCGCCTGGGGATCGGGCTTTCTCTACGTCGGCGAGGACGCCCTCGGGAATCTGTGGCCCGACCGGATCGGCTACTTCTCGGTCACCCGCGAGGCCGAGACCGGCTACGAGTTCGCCCCCGACGCCAGCCGGTTCGAACTCGGGACGACCGCACTCGGGCCCTACGCGGGGCTGGCAGCGAGCGTCGACCTGTTCGACGAGCTGGGCCTCGACACCGTCCAGGACCGGGTCGATCGGCTGACCGACCGGCTCAAGGAGGGGCTGGGCGAGCGACTCCTGAGTCCCCGCGATTCCGAGTCGGGACTGGTCGCCTTCGCCGCCGAGGACCCCGAGGCGACCGCCGAGCGACTGGCCGAGGACGGCATCCGCATTCGACCGATTCCCGACCCCGAAGCTTGCCGGGCCTCGATTCACGTCTTCAACACCGCCGCGGACGTCGATCGGCTCCTAGAGGCGCTCTGACGGTTCCTCGCCAGGGGATTCCGATCACTCGTCGCCGACGGGTTTGCGCCGGAGTTCGTCGATGCGGTCGCGCAACTCCCCGAGTTCCGACTCCAGGCGTTCGCGGCGCTCGATGAGGTCGCTCAGTTCGTCGGTGTTGACCGAGTGGTCCTGCCGGAGGGCCGCCTCCAGGGCGTCGTTGGTCGCCTCGACGAGGTGGGTCGCCGTCCCGAGCACCTCCGAGGGCGACCCCCGGGACTCGTGGAGTTCGACCTCCCCGGAGTGGACCGCGTAGCCGACCAGCGGGACCTCTTCCTCGCGGTGGTAGGTGGTGGTAACGTCCATCCCGGTCGTCGGATTCTTGCGGTCGCTGGCGATTTCCATGCGGACGAGCCCGAACGGTTCGGCCAGCGTCGGGTACGTCTCCGCCAGGTCGCGCAGCCTGTCGGCCGACTCGACGCCGAGCTGTGACTCCACGTCGCCGAAGAAGTGCTTCGAATTCGACAGCGCGAGCGCCACCGCGAAGAAAACACCCCGGTCCGACTCGGCGAACGACCGGACGCGGTCCCTGACGCCCTCGTGGTCTCCCTCGAGCGCCAGTCGCTCCAGGTCGTCGAGCAACGCTCGCGTCCCCCGTTCCCGGCGCAGGAACTCCTCGACGATCGCCCCCGGCATCGCGTCGCTGTCCACATCGTCCATGTATCCCCTTCGCTTTCGTCGGTAAAGTCGTTGACGTCCTACGTGCCCTCGTCGGCCGTCCTGTCTCCGTCGGGGTCGCTTGCGGAGTCACGGACCCGGTAGGTGAGGACTTCCAGGTCCTCGCCGATGTGTTCGCGGTCGGTCTCGACCCAGCGGTCTCCGTCGTGGCCCGGCCAGTAGGTGTCACCCTCGACGGATTCGGGAACCCGTGTCACGAGGAGTCGATCGGCCCGGGGCAGGAACTGCTCGTAGACGCTCGCCCCACCCACGACGTAGGCAGTCTCCGCGCCCGCCTCGCGTGCGGCCGCGAGTGACTCCTCGATTCCTCCCACGACGACGACCCCCTCTGGCACGTCGGGGTCGCTCCTGGAGAGGACGACGTTCGTCCGGTCGGGCAGGGGTCCGCCGAGGCGGTCGGCGATGGCCTCGAAGGTCGTCCGACCCAGAATCACCGGGTGGCCGGTTGTCTCCCGTTTGAAGTGTTGCAAGTCGGCGGGGTAGTACCAGGGCATCTCGCCGTCGGCGCCGATGACGCCGTTCTCTGCCACGGCGACGATGATTGCGATCTCCATGATCACTCCGCGACGTCGAAGGCCAGACCCCCGTACCCCTCGTAGTCCCGGAGTTCGATGGCGTCGTAGGTGAGGTCGTCCAGCGAGTCGGCGTCGACGTCGACGGTCGGCAGGTCGAGCGGCTCGCGGGCGAGCTGTTCGAGCAGTCCCGGGACGTGGTCGTAGCCGTACTCGTGGCTCGCGGGGTCGACCTCGGCGTCGGGTTCGGGCGGGGCCGTTTCGAGCAGCCACTCCCGGACATCGCGGTACTCCGTGCGGTCCTCGACGGTACGGAGGCGGTCCTGTAGCTCGGCGAGATTGTCGGCGTACCACGCGCCGCGCTGGCCTTTCCCGCAGTAGACGTGGGCGTCGACGTGCGTGTGCGCGAAGGTCCCGGGCTCGATGTCAGTCACCGCGGCGACCACCTTCGCGAGCAGGGCGTAGGCGGCGATGTTGAACGGCACCCCGAGCGTGATGTCGGCGCTGCGCTGGGTGAGGTGGCAGTGCAGTCGGTCGCCCTGGACCGAGAAGACGAACGTGTAGTGACAGGGCGGCAGCGAGGAGACGGCGCCGTTGGCGGGGTGCCAGGCGCTGACGACGAGCCGACGGGAGTGGCGGTCGCGGTCGGGATTGTCGCCACGGAGCGTGTCGACGACGTACGCGAGCTGGTCGAAGGTGGGCGTCCCCGTCTCCTCGTCGCGCTCGACCCAGGGACAGTCCGTGCCAGCCCAGGCCTCGCCGGGCAACTGTGCCGATCCTTCGGGGACCGGGAAGCGCCGCCAGAAGCGGCCATAGGCGCTGGGGAGCGCCCCCGACTCGTCGGCCCAGGCGTCCCAGATACCGGTCTTCTCGCCCAGCGAGCGGACGTGGTGTTCGCCCGAGACGTACCAGACGAGTTCGTGGAGCATCGAGTCCCACCGGAAGGTGTCCATCTCTTTGGTGGTCAACAGGGGGTAGGAGTCGGCGATGTCACACTCGTAGTACTCGCCGAAGGTGGCGATGGTGTCCGCCTCGGTGCGGTTGGGTTTGTAGGTCCCCGAGAGCAGTGCGTTCCGGACCAGGCGGTGGTACTCCTTCATCAGGTACCGACGGGGGCGGTCGGACAATAAGTGCTCTCCTCTCTCCTCGTACTCCTACACTGCATGACCGTCCCAGGTGCATACCCTTCGGCCTTTTTCGGGTCCTTCCCGTAGGCCAACAGCCAGCGGAAACACTCTTCGCGTTCAGACCGATAATCAACCAACTGTCGCTGATTTAAGTAGTCCCGAGAATTCTCCGTCACAACAGTATACTCCTCAAGATTGATCATGATCTGACCTCCGTTGGGCGATTCTGTGGGGAGTCCTTCAGGTCTCGAATAAGAGGTGCTTTCGAGGATCGCAGGACAGCACCGGGAGTGTGTGAATCCTTCGAATCGTACTGGTGGGGCAAATCGAAAAACCGCAAGAGGGCGAGGTTGTGTGTGAATCCTTCGAATCGTATTGGTCTAAGCATTTGGTCAGTCCTCCGTTCTCACGCAGGCCAAAACCACCAGAAGGGAAGCGGATTCGAATGCTCCGACTGGGATTCGAACCCAGGTCATTGCCTCGAGAGGC
>CAZUWC010000160.1:0-5141 GCA_964623935.1 uncultured Halobacteriales archaeon | reverse complement strand
ATGTACCGCCGCTGGGACGACGCCGTCGAACGCTCGCTGGACTGGGCTGAGGAGGGGGAGTAAGATGTCCGACGAGAACTACGTCGCGAAGTATATCAACGAGATCATCGGGACGTTCATCCTGATGCTGTTCGGCGACGGGGCAGTCGTCGTGTCGATCCTGACCGGTGCCTACGGCCTGTTCGGCGTGGCGATCCTCTGGGGATTCGCCGTGATGTTCGCCGTCTACTGGGCCGGTGGCGTCTCCTCTGCCCACATCAACCCGGCGGTGACACTCGCCTTTGCGACCTGGCGTGACTTCCCCTGGAAGCACGTCCCGGGGTACATCGTCTCCCAGATCACCGGCGCGTTCCTGGCCGCAGCGACGCTGTGGTTCACCTGGCAGGGCTGGTTCCAGGCGTTCCACGAGGCCAACGGCATCGCGCCCGGCGAACCGGGCAGTTCGATCACGGCGATGACGCTGTGGACGTTCTTCCCGAACCCGGCCTTCGCCGGGGTCGTCGTCGGTGACTTCTCCTCGCTGCCCGAGGCCGCACACCTCGTCTCGTTCCCGCAGGCCTTCTTCAGCGAGGTCGTCATCACGGCCATCCTGGTCGGCGTCATCTTCGCGCTCGTCGACGAGTGGAACCCGATGGGCACCCGCGACAGTCCCGTGATGGCCGCGTTCACCATCGGCCTGCTGGTGGCGGCGCTCGTCCAGTACGAGGCTCCCGTCAGTATGGCTGCGCTGAACCCGGCCCGCGACCTGGGCCCGCGCATCTTCGGGTTCGCCGTCGGCTACGGCGAGGTTGCCTTCCCCGGTCCACGGGGCGGGTTCTGGCTCCCGACTACCTCGACCATCGTCGGCGGTATCCTCGGTGGCGGCCTCTACGACGTCGCCACCAGGCGCGAACTCATCGAACTCGAGAGCGACGACCCCGAGCCGGAACCGGAACCGGCAGACGCGGAGGCAGCAGCCGACGACTGATACGCACGGCTGTCGCTTCCGGGTTCGGACGGTTCCGGTCGGACCACCGAAGTATTTGAGACGGCCCGCCTCGACAGTACTACTCGCCCCGCCCCAACAACATGAACGTCATCACACCGAACATGCTGCCGGTGAAGAAGCCGATCAGGAGTCCCTCGAGGAGTTGTCCCTGGATGGCACCGGCGACGACCGTTCCCGCGGCGACCAGCACGAACACACCCAGCGCTCCGATCGACCGGTCCATACGCCTACCGACGGCCCACGTACAATGAAGGCACCGAAACACGCGGCCCGTCGGACGCGGGGCGGACACGGAGGCGGGACCGATGACTGAGGAGCGGAGCAGCGATCCGTCGACGGCGGAGTACCTCAGGGTGGTCTTCCTGAACAAGGTGAGTCTGCCCGGCCTCCTGATCATGCTCGGTGGCATCCTCTTTCTCGTGGTCACCGGGCCGGACTCGGGCATCGCCAACGCCGCGACCTACGGCGGCGGGATGATCCTGGCGGGCGGGACGCTGTTCGCGCTGGGGTTCTCGAAGGCACAGCGCGACCTCGTCGACCAGTCCCCGGACTGGTCCTGGGGGCGCGAGTAGATCAGGTCCGCGCACAAACATCCAAAGGACCAAGGCCACATCGCCTGGAGTGTCCGTATGCACGACCCCGGCCCCCCGCGGTTCGTCGGTGCCGGCGACGCGGTCGAACTCGCGCCCCGGGACCCCGACCCGTCGGCGACCTACCGGTGGCGACTCGTCCAGCAACCGGCCGACTCGTCCGCGACCCTCGGTGACGGCCCGGTCGAACACCTCGTGACCGACGTCCCCGGCACGTACGTCGCGCGCCTCTCGGCACCGGACGGCGACCACGACCTCACGGTCCGGGCGGCCCCACACGACCCCGCGACCGAAGGGGCGCCACGCTCTGGTGTCTCCGGTGGCAGACCCGAACGCGGCGCCGGCGAGGTCCCCGCCGAGGAGGGCTACGCCGGGGCAGAGTCGTCCGACGCGGGTGGCGGCGGGCGGCCACGCCTCGGACTGGACGCAGGCGTCGAGGGCGACGAGGCGGTCGTCACTGCACACCCGCGTCTCCACCCCGACTCGGACCTGTCCCCGGGTGACCTCGACGTCGAATTCCTCGTCGACGACCGCGACGACGTCGACCCCGACGCGGTGACCGTCGACGGCCACGAGCTGCGGATTCCCGTCGCGGCGCTGGACGAGCGGACCCGCGTTCACGCGGTGGCGCTGGGCGAGGACAGCTACAGCGTGCCCGACGCCGTCGCCCTCACCCGCGAGGACGGCGAGGTCGACGCGGAACGACTCTACGTCCCGCCCGACTGGGCCCAGGAGTCGACCATCTACGAAATATACGTCCGGACGTTCGGCGGCGAGGAGGGGGCGGTCTTCGACGCTATCGTCGACCGGCTGGACTACATCGAATCGCTGGGCGTGGACGTCCTCTGGCTGACACCCGTCCTGGAGAACGACCACGCGCCCCACGGCTACAACATCACCGACTTCTTCGCCATCGCGGAGGACCTGGGCACCCGCGAGGACTACGAGCGGTTCGTCGCCGCGGCCCACGAACGCGGGCTGAGGGTGTTGTTCGACCTCGTGTGCAACCACTCCGCCCGGACCCACCCCCACTTCCAGGCGGCCGTCGCCGACCCCGAGGGCGAGTACCGCGAGTGGTACGAGTGGCGCACCGGGACCCAGCCCGAGACGTACTTCGGCTGGGAGCACATCGCCAACTTCGACTTCGACCACCTGCCGGTGCGCCGACACCTGCTGGACGCCGTCGCCGAGTGGGCGCCCCTGGTCGACGGCTTCCGGTGTGACATGGCCTGGGCGGTGCCCGACACCTTCTGGCGGGAGATTCACGACTACTGCCGCGGACTGGACGGGGACTTTCTCCTGCTGGACGAGACCATCCCCTACATCCCCGACTTCCAGGCCGGCCTCTTCGAGATGCACTTCGACTCGACGACCTACCACGCGCTCCACCGCGTCGGCGGCGGCGCGGACCCCGAGGTGATCCTCGACGCCGTCGACAACCGCGCACGCGCCGGGTTCCCGGACCACGCGGGCTTCATGCTCTACGCCGAGAACCACGACGAGACGCGGTACGTCCTCGCGCACGGCCGCCCCGCTGCGGAGGCCGCCGCCGGGGCGCTGTTCACGCTGCCCGGCACACCCCTGGTCTACGCCGGCCAGGAGTTCGGCCAGCAGGGACGGCGCGACGACCTCGCCTGGGAACACGCCCACGAGGACCTCCAGGCACACTTCCGGGCGCTGGCGGCCGTCCGCGAGGACCAACCGGCGCTGTCGGCCGACGCCGACCTCTCGCGGGTCGCCTACGACGTCCGTGAGGGCGCCGAAGACCGCGTGGTCGCGTACGCCCGGACGACGGCGTCGGCGGGCGTCGTGGTCGTGCTCAACTTCGGCGCCGACCCGGCGACGGTTGCAGTGCCCGCGGTCGCAGAGCGGACCGACCTCGTCTCGGGCGAGTCGGTCGCTGCTGATGAGGCCGACGCCGTCACTGTTGACAGCGTCGTCGTCCTCCCGGGTAGCCCCGACGTCTAGCGCACGTCACAAATCCAGATGGGGAACAACTACCAGCCCAAGCAGGGCGCGAAGTTCCTCGCGACGGACACCGGCGTCGTCTCCCTCGGCGACGGGTCGACCTGGAGCTACGAGTCCCAGCGCGGGCACATTTCTAATATAAAAACGTATCGGCGTTCGGGACGGATTTTCTCGACAGATTCTCGGAATCGCAATACAGAAGTCGCATTGAACTCACTCGGATCGGGCCGGACTGGCCCCGATTCGGACGTCGCGCCGGGGATTTATACGGGGCTATGGGGGCGATATGGGAGTGCAGCGCGGGCCGCTTGCCGGATCACGCATGGACGCCGACGTGCCGACCGGTCGGGGACCGCGCTGGAACAAACCGAGACAACCCATGAAGAACAGTCCACTGCTCACGGCGGTCCTGACGGTACTCGTTCTCACGAGTGCGGTCGTCGGGGCTGTCGGCCCTGCTCTCGCAGGGAGCACGACGGAAGAATCGACACGGCTCGACGTCGGCGTCGAGCTCGAACAGGAGGAGACGGTCACGCGCGGCGACGACGCGAACGTGACCGCCTACGTGAACAACCGAGCCGACCAGCCGCTACAGAACGCCACCGTCGAATTGCTCGTCGACACCGACGACGACGGGACGGTCGAGGCCAGCGAGGCAGTCGCGAGTCGAGGGATCGACCTGGCCGCGAACGGGCAGGAGGAGGTCGAACTCGTCTACGAGAACGTCGACCTCGCACCCGGAACGTACGCGTACGCGGCACGTGTTACTCACGACGGGGCGTCGGTCCGGAGCTACACCGAGGGCGAACTGACGGTCCTCGAAGGTGAAACCGAGGAATCGGACGCGAGTGTCGACCGGGTCTGCTTCGAGTACGGCCACTACGGTGGCAACATCAACCTCGAGGTCAACGGGCAGCAGGTCTACACCCCCAACAGGGTCGACGCCGCACCGCCGACGGGAATCGACGGCGCGACCGTCGGTGGCGCGACCGTCTCGGTGCACTCGAACCCGGCCAACGGCGGCCGCACGGGCTACGTCGAGATCACCGGCGACATCGAACAGTTCCGCGTCGGCGGTCAGGAGTTGTTCATCGACAACGTCGAGTTTGGCCCGCGTGGGTCGCCCCACTCGACTGTCCAGTTCAACTACCTCGCGCCCTCGAAGTCGCAGTACAGTGTCGGTGATCAGTTCCGCGCCGACGGCGTCTGGATCGAAGTTCAGCCCTACATCTGGCACAGCGGGACCACCACGTCCAACGGCGAAGGGATCTACCAGACTGCGCCGCCAGCGAGGTCCGCCGGGACCGCTCCCGAGTTCTACCCGAACAACGTCAACCTCGAGTTCGACATCGACAGCGCAGTCAACGCCGGAGACGAGGAACGTCCCGAAATGACCGACGAGTCCTGCGGTGAGGATATCCCCGAAGATGAAGAAGAGCGCGAAGACGAACAAGAAGAAGAGCGCCAGGAGGAGCGCGAAGACGAACAAGAAGAAGAGCGCCAGGAGGAGCGCGAAGACGAACACGACGAGGGAGAGCGCGAGGACGAACAGCAGCGTGAAGAAGAGCGTGAAGACGAACACAAAAACGAAGAGG
>CAZUWC010000159.1:0-5251 GCA_964623935.1 uncultured Halobacteriales archaeon | reverse complement strand
GAACGACATCACGGTAACCGGCGGGAGCGAGGTCTACGGTGACGTGGTGGCAGACACCGGGACCAACATCGACATCGACGGCGGGTCGCAGGTCGACGGCGCCGTGGTCGTCGACGGGGGGTCGCTCGACCTGACGAACGTAGACGTGGACGGCCCTGTCTACGCCGACCCGGGCGATGTCTCCTGTTCGGGCTCGACCCTGGGCCCCGACGACGAGAGCTGCTCGGAGTACAGCTACGAGGACCCCGACGACTACTGATGGCCGGGGACGGGGGACGTGATCTGCCTGGGTCCGGAGGTGGTTCCGGGCCACTCAAGTAAGGCGCGGTACCTACTTCTGTCCGTGTCACAGCAGGTCGCGGACGTGGAAACGCTCTTCCTCCACGAGCACGGCGACGACTACCGCGTGGCCGTCCAGCGGGAGGGACAGCGCGTCTTCCACGGCCGGCTCGAACTCAAGGAGACCGACGCGGGCCCCCGGCCCGCCCGCCTGCGGGTGACCGAGGGGACCAGCGAGCAGCTCCACAGCCCCGACGAGTTCGTCGAGCTGGCCCGCCGCGCCGAGCGCATCCGCATCTCCGAGCAGACCTCGAAACCCGGCCGCGCGGAACTGCAGGCGATGCTCGAGGGCTACCAGCTCGAGGCGAAGGTCGTCCGCACCTGCCGGTACTGCGCCAACGACGGCCGCTACTCGCCGATCACCGCCGAGACGGCCATCCGGACCGACAGCGAGGACATCTGTCCGGACTGTGCCCGCGAGGAACTCGACCGCGAACTGGCCTACCGCGGCGAAATCTCGGGTGCTGCACGCGAGCGCCTCGAGGACCTCCTGCTCGAGGTTGGGGACCTCGAGCGCATCACGAACCTCATGAAGGGCGACCTCGACCCCGAACTCACGAAGTTCGACGAGATCCGCGCGACCGTCGACGAGGTCGACCCCGTCCCGACCGACGAACTGACCCTCCATCCGGGCATCCAGGGGAAGGTCGAAAAGCGGTTCGACACCCTGCTCCCGGTCCAGAGTCTGGCGGTCGCCAACGGCGCCACCGAGGGGCAGGACCAGCTCGTCGTCAGCGCGACGGCGACGGGCAAGACGCTCATCGGCGAGATGGCCGGCATCGACCGCGCGCTCAACGGGACGGGCAAGCTCCTCTTTCTGGTGCCACTGGTCGCGCTGGCCAACCAGAAGTACGGCGAGTTCCAGGACCGCTACGGCGACATCGTGGACGTCACGCTCCGTGTGGGTGCGAGCCGCATCACCGGGAGCGGCGGGCGGTTCGACCCTGACGCCGACGTCATCGTCGGCACCTACGAGGGTATCGACCACGCGCTCCGGGTCGGCCGGGACCTCGGTGACATCGGTACGGTCGTCATCGACGAGGTCCACAACCTCGGGGCGGGCGAGCGCGGCCACCGCCTGGACGGCCTCATCGCCCGCCTGCGGTACTACTGCCGGCAACTCGGCGGCGGGAACGGGGACACGCAGTGGATCTACCTCTCTGCGACGGTCGGCAATCCCGAGCGACTGGCCAAGAAACTGGGCGCGACGCTGATCGAGTTCGAGGAACGGCCCGTCCCCGTCGAACGCCACGTCACTTTCCTCGAGAGCCGCGAGAAGGTGGACGTCGAGAACAAGCTCGTCAAGCGGGCCTTCGACACGAAATCGAGCAAGGGTTACCGCGGCCAGACCATCATCTTCACCAACTCCCGGCGGCGGTGTCACGAGATCTCCCGGAAACTGGCGTACTCCTCGGCACCGTACCACGCCGGCCTCGACAACAGGCGCCGGGGCCGCGTCGAGGACCAGTTCGCCGACCAGGAGCTGGCGGCAGTGGTCACGACGGCGGCCCTGGCTGCGGGCGTGGACTTCCCCGCCTCACAGGTGGTCTTCGACTCGCTGGCGATGGGCATCGAGTGGCTCTCCGTCCAGGAGTTCCACCAGATGCTCGGCCGCGCTGGCCGGCCGGATTACCACGACAAGGGCACCGTCTACCTGCTGGTCGAACCGGACGGCAGCTACCACCACAGCCAGGAGATGACCGAGGACGAGGTGGCGTTCAAGCTCCTCAAAGGCGAGATGGAGCCGGTGACGACGCGCTACGACGGCGCGGCGGCGGTCGCCGAGACGCTGGCGAACGTCACCGTCGCGGGCGCCGGGGCCAAGCGCCTCAACGAGACCATGGTCGGTGAGGTGCCCACGAAGTACGCCCTCGGGAAACTCATCGAGTACGGCTTCATCGACGGGCTGGAGCCGACGCCCCTGGGGCGGGCGGTGACGCGACACTTCCTCTCGCCCGGCGACGCGTTCGCCCTGCTCGACGGCATCCGCTCGGGCGAGGACGCCTACGATCTGGTCGCGCGGATGGAGTTGCGCGAGGACGAGTAGCCCGGCATCGCGGCGTTTTTCGCCAACCGTCCCGTCACTCGTGGCATGTCCGTCCGTCAGGGATTCACGGTCGAACACCGGGGCGACTACCGGCCGGCGTTCGCCGCGGCAGCAGATGCCGGATTCGACTACGTGGAACTGAACATGGAGGCACGCTTCTCCCGGGACGCCGTCGACCCGATCGCGGTCCGCGAGGCGGCCGACGCACACGACCTGGACCTGGTGTGTGTCTCGATACCGGGCACGCATTCGCGTCGGGCTGGGACGGCTACGACCAGGCTGCATTCCTCCGTGAATACGGCGACCGGGTCGCGCACGTCTACCTGAACGACTCCCGCGTCGCGGGGACCGACGAGCACCTCCCGGTGGGACTCGGACAGGTCGAATTCGCGCCGCTGGCGGCCGCGATGGTCGAGACCGGCTGGACCGGGACCTGTACCCACGAAGTCTACCGGTTCGACGAGAACTTCGAGTACGTCCGGGCCGGGAAACGGCGTTTCGAGGCGCTGCTCGCTGGACAGGACTGACAGTCCGCCGCCGCAGTAACGTGGGACTGATGTGATTGCGCAATCTACTCCCGGGCAATGGTCGATCCGCCGTCGCTGGACCGCCTGGACTACGCCGCCGGCGCGAGCGTCCTGGGGTTGCTCGTGTTCGCCTACGTCGTCTACCCTCACTACCTCGTGCAGTACGGCGTCTGGCTGACGGTCTTCACCATCTGGATGGCCTGGTTCGTCTACTACGGCGTGAAGTGGATCTACGCCAACCGCGACGAGGAGTCCCCCGCCGCTCGCACCGACTCCCGGGCCGAACTGGAGGGGTCCCGTCCGGTCGTCGAAGAGCCCGGCGCCGACGTCGACGGATCCGGGCCCGGTGTCGAGCGCTCTCGGCCGAGCGGCGAGGAGTCCCGGTAGGTCTGTCACCGTCCGAACAAACTGCTTTTCTCCGAACCGGACGAACCACGCACCGATGGCCGAGGACCGCCCCGACCTCGATCCCGATCCCGTGCCCGCTGCCTACCCGGACTGTCCGGTCGTCGACGCCCACGTCCACGTCCTCGAGACGCCGCTCCTTTCGGCGATCGTCGAGTGGTTCGACAGGGAGACTGCCTGGCAGATGCCCGCGCCGGACGTCGAGACGCTCGTCGACCGCGTCGTCGACCGGACCGACGGGTTCGTCTTCTTCCCCTACGCGCACAGACCGGGCGTCGCCGGGGAGATGAACGCCTCGTCGACGCCGGCCTGCCGCTGGTGATCCACGCCTCCTCGCACCCCTTCTACCGGGACAGCCCCATCCTGGGCCCGGACCGCATGGCGCGGGTCCTCGAACGGTTTCCCGCCCTCCGTGTCTGTGTCCCCCACTTCGGGCTGTTCGAGATGGAGGGATTTCTGGCGCTGGCCGACGAGTACACCGTCTACCTCGACACCGCGGTCTCCACGGGCGACCGGACTCACGGGACAATCGGCCTCCGCAAGGGGGAGTTCGACCCCGAGCGATTGTGCGCGTACAGCGACCGCGTCATGTTCGGGACCGACTATCCGCTCCGGCCGCTGCCATTCGAGGTAGAACTGCGCGGGACCCGGGAGACCTTTCCGGACGCGACTGCGGACGTGTTCCACCGGAACGCTGTCGAGTTCTTCGGGCTCGACCTCGACGGGTCGACGTAGGTGGGCGACAGACCCACGGCGCCCGCTCGCCAGCGGAGCTACCCCCGTTCCTCGGCGCGGTGTTCGGAGATGAGGCGGTCGACCATCTCGGCGCTGCGCTGGCGTTCGCGCTCGCGGGACCGCTCGCGCCAGTCCTCGATGGCCGCCTCGACCTCCGATTCGCGGGCGACCGCGAGTTCGTCGACCTCCTGAACGGTCACCATCTCGGCGGGCGCGACGGGAACGTCGGCCTCGAAGAGCACCCGGTCGGCGACCCCGGAGAGCCCGCCCGACCGGAGGACGAGTCGGGGGTCGACTTCGGCCAGGCGACGGGCGCTCGACCGGCCGGCGCCGCTGGCGTCCCGCAGGAGGACGACGTCGTCTTCCACGAGGCCGACGCTCTCGTCGGCGGCCGCGATGGCGCCGACCGTGAACTGCTCGACGACCTTCACGGGCACCAGTCCGGCCTTCTTCTCGGAGACGTCCGCGAAGTTCGAGTGGTCGAGTTTCCACAGCGCCTTGAGGCGGTCGAGCTTCCCCTCCAGTTCCTCGATACGCTCGTCCTTGCGGTCGAGTTTCCGCTCCAGCCGGTCGGTCTCGCGTTCGAGGCGGGTCACCTCGCGGCGCTCGCGGGCCTCGCGGCGCTCCTCGCGTCTGGCCGTGGAGAGTTCGTCCTCGTACTCCTGGAGTTTTTCGTCCTTGCCCTCGATGGTCTCCTCCAGGGTGTCGATGTGGCCCTCCAGGCGGTCGACGCGGGCCTTGAGACGCTTGATCTGCTTTTCCTCCTCGGTGAGTTCCCGCTCGGTGTGTTCGTCCTCGCCGCCGTCCTCTTCGCCCTCGTCCTCGCGCATATCCGCGAGCACCGACTCGACGGGCTCCTCGTCGGCCAGCACCCGCGCGAGGACGGGGCCGACGTCCTGTCGTGGCGGCACCTTCCGGGCGACGCGCTCGAACTGGTCGGCGTGGTCGTCGTAGGCCGCCAGCGCCGCCGCCATGGCGTCGCGCTCGTGGTCGTTGTCGTAGCCCTCCTCGCGTGTGCGGTGTTTCTTCGTATCGACGGGCAGGTCCCGCTCGGGTACCCACCCGGCGGCGTCGAAACTCCGGCGGATCTTCTCGACGGTCTCGGGCATCGGCGTCACGTCCGCGGCGACGAGGATGGGGCGGCCGCGCTCGATGATCCACTCGATGACCGCCGCCGTGTCCGCGGTGCGCGTACTGA
>CAZUWC010000158.1:0-5281 GCA_964623935.1 uncultured Halobacteriales archaeon | reverse complement strand
GACCTGCTCGTGCTTCTGTGACTCTTGGGCCTGCTCGTCAGCGTCGCCCGTGGCTCCACCGAGCAGAGTCGGCCCGGCGTCGACCGTCAGTACTCCATGTTACAGTGCATGTGCTCGTAGCCCCGCGAGTGGAGTTCGAGGATGTTCCCCCACGGGTCGGCACAGTAGCACATCCGGTACTCGGGCGTGTCGGGGAAGATGTCCCACACCTTCGAGGAGAGTTGCTCGCCCCCGTGCTCGACGATCCGTTCGACCGTCTGCTCGACGTTCGGGTCCTGCAGGCAGAAGTGTGACAGGCCCGCGGCCGTCGGGTCCGGGTCGTTGTGCTCGACGCCCTCGAACTCGAAGAGTTCGAACCCGACGTGGTTCCCGGTCGCCATGTGCGCGATCTGCATCTCGCCGAAGTCCTCGCCGGTCGCGTCCTGTGCGAGGCGCCCGAAGTGGCCCACCCCAGCCTCGACCGTCTCCGGCTCCATCACCGGCGTGAACCCCATCACGTCCCGGTACCACTCGAAGGCCTCGTCGATGTCGCTGACCGCCAGCCCGATGTGACCCAGTACGCGCGGATATGCCTGTTCGGAATGGGACATGAGGGGAGCGTACATACGAAGACGCAAAACGATTGTGGGAAATGACACCCCCCTCACAGGAAACGTTAACTGGGCCTTGCCTCTCGTAGGGATATGCGAATCCACGAGCGGACCGTCACGGTCGAGAGTTCCGACCGGATCGACATCCGGGACGTCACACCCGAGGTGACGGCAGCGGTCGAAGAAATCGGCGTCGGGGACGGCGTCGTCTGGGTGTCGACGCCACACACGTCGGCGGCCCTCGGTACGAACGAGTCCGAGGAGAGACTCCTGTTCGACATGGAACAGCAGTTCACCGACCTCGTGCCGCCCGACGACGGCTACTACCACGACGTCGGCCACATCGAGGAGGGCGAGCAACCCAACGCACACGCCCACATCCTCTCGACGATGCTCGACCGCCCGGTGGTGGCGCTCCTCCGAGACGGGGACCTGGACCTGGGCACCTGGGAGGCCGTGTTGCTGTTCGAGTTCTGTGGCCCCCGGGAACGGGAGGTGGACATCGTTGTCCTGGAGTGACGGAACCCGGAGCGGCGAAGGCCGGCACGACCGGACGAACGGTCGAGAAGCGACCGCGCGCTCGGTGAAGGAGGAGCGATGACCCGGTCGCACAACCTGTCGACCCCGTACTTCGGGGTGAACTACAAGCTCTACCCGGGGACCGGCGGTGCGGACGGGCTGGCGTTCGCCCGCACGATCGAACGGGTCGAACGCGAGACCGCCGGGACGTTCGTGCTCACCCCGCAACTGCCCGACCTGCAGACCATCGCCAGCGAGACCACCCTCGCGGTGACGACGCCGGTCGTCCACGGTACCGGGCCGGGTCGTGGCGTCGGGAAGGTCCTCCCCGAGACGATCCGCGAGGCGGGCGCCCTGGGGGCGGTGATAAACCACGCCGAGGACCGCGACACGCTCGCGGACGTCGAATCGAAGATCCGGCGGTGCCGGGAGGCCGACCTCGACTCCTTCGTCTGCGTCGACAGCGTCGAGATGGGGCGGGCGGTCGCGGCGTTCGACCCCGACTGGCTGGTGTTCGAGAAGCCCGCCGACATCGCGACCGACAGGGCGATCACCCGGACCCACCCGGACAGAGTCCGGGAGTTCGTCCGGGCCATCGACGAGACCAACCCGCGAACGAGGGTGGTGGTCGGGGGCGGAATCTCGACCGCGGAGGACGTCCGCCTGGCCTTCGAGCAGGGTGCCGACGCGACCGGTGCGGCCTCCGGGGTGTCGCTCGCCGACGACCCCGAGGCCCTGCTGCGGTCGATCGCCGAGGTGTTCGAGGACCACGGATGAGGTGGTGACCGATGGGACACCGACTGGCGGTCGACGTCGGAAGCAGTAGCGTCAAGATCCACGCGGGGGAGTACGAGGACGGCGAGGTGACCTTCGAGGAGGTGTCCCGCCTCGACAACGAGACGACGTGGGAGGACGGCCGCCACGTCTGGGACGTCCCGGCGCTGACGGAGAAACTCCGGGAACAGGTCGCGGCCGCCGTCAAACGGTACGGCGATGTCGCATCCGTCGGGATCGACGCCACGGCGATGGACTTCGGGCTGGTCGCGGACGGCGAGTTGCTGCGGAACCCGTACTTCTACCGGGATCCCTCGCTGTGGTCGACGATGGACGAGGTGACCGAACGCTGTTCCGCGTGGCGCGCGTTCCACCTGACGGGGTACAACGGCCCGGCGGGACCGATGCACTACCAGTGCCGGGAGGCACCCGAACTCTTCGAACGGGCCGACACCATCGTCCCGCTCCCGCAACTCCTGAGCTACGAACTGGGCGCGTCCCCGAGCTGCGAGAGGTCATACGCGATGACGCTCCGGCTGTTCGACATCCGCTCGGTGACGTGGGCCGACGAGGTGATCGAGGCGATCGGCTTCCCGCGAGACCTGCTCCCCGAGACCGACCCGGCAGGGACTGTCGTCGGCACGATTGACCTCCCGGAGGCGAGCCCGGAGGTCGTCCTCCCGCCGAGCCACGACACGGCCTCGGCCGTGGGCGCGCTCCCGCTGTCGACCGCGAACAACGCCTTCCTCTGTACGGGTTCGTGGTTCATCCCCGGCCTCGAACTCCCCGAACCGCTCGTCACCGACGCGGTGTACGACGCCGGCGGGTCCAACGAGGTCGGCGTCGAGGGGACGGTCCGGTTCCTCCGCAACCTGCCGGGGTTCAGTCTGCTCGAACACTGTCGCGACCGGTGGGCCGAGGAGGGCAAGACCCACGAGTACGAGCCGCTGTTCGAGGGGGCGGCCGACCTCGGCCTGGACGGGCCGGTCGTCGACGTCCGCGAGGACCCGTTCGTGCAGGCGCAGTTCGACGGCGACGTCGAGGAGCGCGTCCGGGCCTACTGCGAACGGACGGGACAGACGCCCCCCGGCGACGAGTTCGAGACGACGAACTGCCTCATGGTGAGTCTCGCCGCGGGCGCCGCGCTCGTCCTGGAGACGCTCCTCGACGTCGCCGGCCAGGACGTCGACCGAATCCACCTCGGGGGTGGCGGCGTCCGGAACGAGCTGTTCTGCCAGCTGTTCGCGTCGGCCGTCGGTCGCCCGGTCCACGCCGGACCGACCGAGGCCACGGCGCTCGGGAACTACCTCGTGCAGTTGCGCTCCGCCGGCGAGATCACAGATCTCTCGGAGGGCAGGGAACTCGTCCGGGAGACGGCCCCGGTCACCGAGTACGAACTGCGAAACGAGCGAGCCTGGGCGTCGATCCTGAACCGCGTCCGCGACGCCGGGACGACGGACCGGTGACTCGGTTCCTACGGGAGCGCCCCGGGTGGGGCGAAACTGCTCACGGGCTTATAGCCGGCAGTATAGTGATTGCTGTAAGTCATTGCCGGATCGACCGAACGCTGTCGTGCGGTCGTACCGGTAAACAGTTACAGCTGTGGTCACTCACTGTCGGCCCCCTCGGCGCCGCGGGTCCGCTCGATGATCCACTCGACGCACCGCTCTCTGACCCCGGTGATCCGATGAACAACCGAGCGGTCCGCGCTGCGTCCGGCCCGGTCCAACCAGGTCGCCACCCAGAGGTCCCCGTCGCGGCGAATCTCGAAAGCAACGTGGCGTGCGTCCGCTGTCCCCCGGCCACCCGACTCACTGTCATTCGTGTAACCGGACACCCTCGCTCCACCCGTGTTGTCCCCAGCCTCACCGTCTTCACCGACGGCCTCGACAGTCCAGCCGGCGGGCAGCCTATCCTGGAGCGCCTGTGCGACGAGTGCACGCCCGGAGTCACACATCGGGCGCCTCGTCGGCGTGCTGGAGCGCCTGGTGGACGGCGTCGGGGTGCTCCTCGACCAACTCGCGCAGATCGCTCAGCATCGCGACCTCGTCCTCGTCGGTGGCCGCGGCCGCGTCGGCGAAGATGTCGTCCTCGGCCTGGTCGAGGTCGTGGGCGGCCTTTTGGTTGAGCGCGAGGCCACAGCCCGGACAGAACCGCGGGTCCCCGTGCAGGGTGGCCTGGCACTGCGGGCAGTCGTCGATGTTGGGCGTGTTGGAGTCGGCCGCCTCGTCGGCGAGCCCGTACTTGTCGAGGATTTGCTGGTTCATCTCCTCGTCGGTGACCTGCGAGTAGGTCTCGAACTGGCGGCTGTCCTTGACCCAGGTCGCCCTGTGCTTGATCTCCTGCTCGGAGAAGCCCTGGCGGATCCACTGGGTGATCGCCGTCTTCCGGAAGTTGTGGGGGTTGACCTTGTCGCGGGAGACGCTTGCCTCCTCGGCGATCTGCTTGAGGATACGCTGTAAGTGGTAGTAGGTGAGCGCGCCGTCGCCCTCGACCTCGTCCCAGCCGCCGTTGGGTTCGGTGATGCGGTGGAACAGCGGCGCCTCAGGGTCGTCGCCGCGTGGGTGGACATCCAGCCAGTTGGCCACGTAGGGCTTGCTCCAGGTTAGGGGGCGCTTCCCGCTGGCGCCTTTCCGGCCGACCGCCTCCTGGTTGAGCGTGACCGTGCCGGCGCGGCCGTTCAGCTCGATATCCTGCACGCGGAGCGTCCCGATGGCGCTAATGCGGAGTCCCGTATCGAGCAGCATCTCCAGCAGGGCCTTGTTGCGCGGGTGGTCTGCCGCCTCACGGAGCCGGTCGATCTCGTCCGCGGTGAGCGTCTTGTCGGCGTCGACCTCTCGGTCGGGCACCGATCCGATCTCTATGTCTTCGGCCCACTCGCGGCCGTGGTAGCGGAAGAACTTCCGGAGCGCTTTGCGGTAGTTCCGAAGCGTGCCCTTCGCCATGTCGTACTCGTGCTTGTACTCGAACAGCAACGCGTCCACGTCCGAGCGGTCCATCTCGACTAATGGCGTATCGGCGCGCTCGGCGGAGAGGCGGAGATCCGAGCAGTTGTTGACGTTCGTGCTGGCGGCGAGCCCGCGCTGGGTGTCCTGGTAGCGGATGAACTCCTTGATGGCCTCGCGGTCGCGCTCGTCGATGTCGGCCTCGTCGAGCTTGTCGAGGTGGTACTTGAACTGGGCCTCAAAGTTGTGGATGTCACTCACGCTTGCCATTTTCTATCAGTCGTTTGTTACAATCGACTGCATTGCTTATGATCTCGGCAACTCGTGCGGAATCAAACGCGGAACGGCTGATTGGTCACACCGTGCGCCTCACTTGAGAGGATACCCGACTCATGGATCGGCTGTTTATTGTCAGAAAACACTTGTTTTCTATCGGGTCCGCTGAATACAGAG
>CAZUWC010000157.1:0-5302 GCA_964623935.1 uncultured Halobacteriales archaeon | reverse complement strand
TACGGGGCAAGTCGGGGAATTGAACCCTTTGTCTATGTGCGAGGGAAGGGATTTGAACCACGGGAAGACGGTGGCGGACAGGTCCGCGCTGCGACTTCCCTGGCTCAAATCCCTCCGTTGCAGGGGAACGCTCGCGTTCGCTCGCGTCCCCGCATGCGAGGGAAGGGATTTGAACCCTTGGACCCCTACGGGAGCGGATCTTGAGTCCGCCGCCGTTTCCCGGCTTGGCTACCCTCGCACGCACCCCGGGGGTCGGAGCCCAGCAGTATTAAAACCGTCACTCCTCGGCGGCGTCCCCGTTCGCGATGGCCGCTGCCAGTTCGTCCAGCGACTCCCCGTCGATCATCGTCTCCTCGGGTTCCTCCGCCGTGCCCTCAACACCTTCCCTGGCCGGGTCGTCACCCGGTGGGGGTCCGATGCCGGGTCGGTCCTCGACGGCCGGGACGGGGTCCACACCGTCGCTGTTCCCGTCCGGGACTGCCGCCTCGCGCATCGATTCCACCGAGCGCTCGACGCGGGCGAGGCGCCCCGAGAGTTGCTCGGCGGCCTCGTGGTCGAACTCCTCGGCGAGTTCCGCGGCCCGTTCGAGGTGGTCGACGGCGTCCCTCCAGGTGCGGATCGCCTCCTTGGCGCGGCCGGCCCTGGCCAGGTCGGCGCCCTCGTTCCAGTCGACGCGTGCCGCCTCCCGACGTGACTCGACGATGTCGGCCGCGACCGCTGCCAACTCGCAGTCGTCCCCGGCGTCGCCAAAGGCCAGCGCCTCCCGGTACCGCTCCAGTGCCGTCTCGAGGTGTTCGATCCTGCTCGCGGGGTCGGTGGCGTCACTCGCAGCCTCCCGTGCCTCGCTGGCCGCCCGGCGTGGTTCGGCCGCGAGGTCGTCGAGATCGCGGGACAGTTCCGCCAGTGCCGTGTGGACCTCGCGCTGTTCGCCGAACCGGAACCCGTCGCTGCGCTCGAGTGCTGCGGCGTGACTCCGGGCACGGTCGTAGTGTGTCTTCGCCGAGTCGAGGACCGTCCCGAGCTGGTCGAACTCCTCGGCGTCCGCGAGCTGGCGCGCCAACTGGCGCTTGGACTCTGCACGCCGGAGCGAGAGGTGCGCCCCGGCACATTCGAGCCGTCGCTCGATCCCCGTCAGCTCCGGCGCGATGGCCGCCTCGGGTACCGGGGCCGTTCGCTGGACTGCGTCGATGAGCGCGTCGAGGCGCCCCCGGAGTTTGTCGTACCGGTCCCGGGCGCCGTGCCACTCCATCGCTTTTGCCTGGTCGCGTATCTCGTCCGCGCCGAGTTCGACGTCGTTCCGGCACGAGACGAGGCGACGGCGGAGTTCACCCACCCACTGGAGGTGCGCCAGCGGCGGCCCCGAGTCGGCGACTGCGAGCACACACCTGACGCCAGCTGTCGTGGACACCGTGACCTCCCCACGCTCCACGTCCACGGACGCGAGGTCGACGTACTCCAGGGACCCCGCGTCAGTCTCGCGGTCGTCGGCCGTGACGAACACGACCCGTGTTCCGGTGGCCGCCACGACGACCGGTCCCGCAATCTGTCGCCTGCCGTCGCTATCCTCGTAGACGAGTCCGTCCGGCGCCACGACCGTGCCGAGTAACTCTTCGGTATCGTCGATGATTTCTTCGATAGCGCCCCCGAAACGACGCTCTTCCGAACCCTCTATTTTGCCTGCCACAGTGCGGTTCGACTCCTCTGACGAAATGATCGATCCCATCGTCACATTCTCGTAGACGATAATAAACAGTTCGCTGCCTGATATTTCAGAGACAGGTTCGACCAGCCCGACCAGTCACGGCGTTGACCTCCGTAACTTATTTGTGAGTGCCTGACAACCACACGGAGTACAACCGGAGTTGGCTTAGTACAATTATGATTGCACACGTTGCGGCACAAGACATCCACGCATGACGGCCGGGACACTCCTCCTCGTCGGACGCGAGGGTTCGGGTGCACGCGAGGTGTACGAGACCCACGCCGAGCGGTTGCGCGAGCGCGGTGCTGCCGAGTCGGTCCGTGTCGCCACCTGGGAGCACGACCCCCAGCGGGAACTGCGCGGGGCGGTGGCCGACCTCCCGTCGGGCCGTGCCTACACGGTCCCCATGTGTCTGGCCCACACCCACGAGACGACCGAGGCGCTCCCGGCCGCGTTCTCCTCGTTCGGGGGCGAGATGCAGTACTGCGAGCCCGTGGGCCGGAGTCCGTCGGTGACGGGAGCCATGCTCGAGCGGGCCGGGGCGGAGGCGTCGGCCGGGCCGGAGACGTCGCTGGTGCTCGTCGGTTTCGGAAACACCACCGGGACGTACCACCGCCAGGTGACCGAGTACCACGCCGCTCACGCCCGCGGGCGAACCGAGTACGGGGACGTTCTCACCTGTTACCTGACCCAGAACCCGGCCGTCGAGTGCGTGCGGTACAACGTCCACACGGAGTCGGCGGTCGCGGTCCCGCTGTTCGTCGCTCCCTCCCCCGCCACGGAGGAGCGCATCCCGGCGAAACTCGAACTCGACCGCGGGGGGATCGAGTACGCCGACCCGCTGGGCACCCACCCTGGCATTACCGACGCCATCCAGGACCGCCTGGAGACGGGGCGCGTGCTCGCGGAATCGACGCCGACACCGGCGTCCTTCGAGGCGGCGCTCGCGGACTCGGCCCGTCCCCTGGCGACCGACGGCGACGGCCGCTAGACGGGCTTGCGGACGACGAGCACCGACAGATCCGAGAAGGGCGTCCCCTCGCGGCCGCCGCCCGCGTGCTCGGAGAGCGAGCCCAGCGACGTGCGTGTGATCGATTCGTCCTCGTGGGTGAGGTGCTCCATGACCACCGCGTCAAGGTCCGGTGGCGCACCCGCCTCGAGCAGGTCGGCAGCGATATCGCCGGGCATCCAGTCGAACGGTCGGGGCAAGACGAGGAGGTGTCGCTCGCCGACGCCCTCGCGCAGTCGAACCAGATCATCGGTGATGTCGCCGCTCTTGTGCAAGGTGACGAACGTCGATTCTTCCATGGGGGTCCGCGCGCGACTCGCAGCGACCTGCAGCGAGGAGACGCCGGGCACGACGCGCACCGGTCGGTCGAGGGCGCGTTGCACCTTGCCGAGGAACTGGTAGCCCGAGTGGTTCGGGTCGCCCATCAGGGCCGCCGTCCCTGCCGCGCCGTCCGCGACGCGCTCGGCGAACTTTGCGAGCGTCTCGGCCTCGTCGCGATACCCGCAGGCCAGCAGGTCGGCGTCGGTCTCGCCCGCGACGAACTCGAGGACTGTCTCGAAGCCGACCACGACGTCCGCACGGTCGATGGCCTGCCGACCCCGCGGGGTCAGGTAATCGAGGTCACCCGGGCCGATACCGACGGCGTATACGGGGTCGAGTGGGTCCTGAATCTCGGGCGATCCGGCCGCGACAGTCGCGGGGTCGGGCCCCGAATCGAGGTCGTAGTCGTCCTCGCTCACAGGTCGACCTCGCCATCCCTGGCGTCGCTGGCGACGTGGACCAGTTCGTTGGCGAGTCCCGCTGCGAGTCCGCTCCCGCCCCGCCGTCCGACGTTCGTGATTGCGGGAACGCCGGTTTCCCGGGAAATCTCGCGGACGCGCTCGCGACTCTCGGCGGCCTTGACGAATCCCACGGGAGTCGCAACCACGACGGCGGGCCGGGTGCCGTCCTCGATACAGTCCGCGAGCGCCAGCGCCGCCGTGGGCGCGTTCCCGACGACCGCGATGGCACCGTCGTAGACGCCCTCGCTGTCGAGTTCGAGCACCGACGCCGCGGTGCGTGTCATCCCAGTTTCCGCCGCGAGGTCGGCGCCGTTGCCGATTGCCTTCCGGACCGGGCAGTCGTGCCCCCGGCCCGTGATGCCGGACTCGACCATCGTGATGTCGGTGACGACGGGGGACTGGTCCAGCACGGCGCGGGCGCCGGCCCTGACGGGGGCACCCTCGTCGTCGCCGTCGGCGTCGCTGCCGGTAAAACGCAGGAGGTGCTGGAACTCCGGGTCGCCGGTGGCGTGGACCGCCTTCGCGCGCAGTCGGTCGGCCAGGGTCTCGACGTCGACGAGATCGTGGACGCGGTCCATGCTCGTCTCCGCGATCTCCATGGCGTTCTCGGTAGTGGCGCCGAGGTCGGCGTACTCCTCGAAGTCGCCGTCGGCCTCGCCCGCCGTTCCGTCCGCATCGGCGGCGTCAGTCGTCATCCGAGCGCACCTCCTGTCCGGGGGCGGCATCGGGGGCGCTCGCCCGCGCTTCGAGCTGGCCGTCGACCCGGAGGTTGAGGTCCTGCAGGCGCTCCCGGGTGTCCTCGTCGGCGTCCCAGAGGTCCCGGTCGATGGCCTCCAGCAGCGTGTCGGTGATGGAGTCGAGCGCCCACGGATTGACCTCTTCGAGCCACTCCTGGCGGTCGGCGTCGAAGGCGTACTTCTCGGCCACGTCCTCCCAGAGTCCGTCGCCGATGACGCCGGTGGTGGCGTCCCAGCCCAGCACGACGTCGACTGTCGTCGAGAGGTCGCCCGCGCCCTTGTAGCCGTGTTCCTCCATCGAGTCGAGCCACCGGGGGTTGAGCACGCGGGCCCGCATCGCCTTCCGGACCTTCTGTTCGTTGGTGTAGATGTCGACGTTGTCGGGGTCCGAGGAGTCCCCGACGTAGGAGGCCGGCTCCGCGCCTGAAATTTCGGAGACAGCGGAGATGAACCCGCCGTGGAAGGCGTACCAGTCCGAGGAGTCGAACTCGTCCTGTTCGGCGGTGTCCTCGATTTTCACCGTGGCCTCCACCGATCCCAGGCGGCGTTCGAAGGCGTCGTGAGCCTCACTCACACGGCCCCGTGAGCCCATCGCGTAGCCGCCCCACTGGACGTACACCTCCGCCAGATCCGAGCGGTCCTCCCAGTTGCCCTCGTCGACGGCCTTGTTCGTCCCCGCACCGTAGCCGCCGGGACGTGTCGTGAACACGCGGTCCATCACCGCGTCCCGTGCTTCCTCGATATCGATGCCCTCCGCCTCGGCGAGGTCCGCGGCATCCTCCTCGACGTGCTTTTTCACGAAATTCATCTCGGGCGGTTCGTCGAGGTCGACCACGGCGTCGACGGCGTCGTGGATGACGCCCGCGGCCGCGGGGAACGCGTCCCGGAACAGGCCGGAGACCCGGGTCGTGACGTCGATGCGGGGCCGGCCAAGTTCGTCCAGCGGGATTGGTTCGACGCCGTCGACGCGCCCGGCGTCGGTCCACTGCGGTTCGACGCCAAGCAGCGCGACCACCTGCGCGACCGTCTCACCGCGGGTGCGCACGGTGGGGGTTCCCCACGCGACGACGCC
>CAZUWC010000156.1:0-5309 GCA_964623935.1 uncultured Halobacteriales archaeon | reverse complement strand
CGCGGTCAGCGGTCACGCAACCCCGAGGTAGTCGGCCAGTGTCTGCAAGTCGTCGGGTTCGACGCCGAAGGCGCCGACGTCGTTGTCCGCCGTTGTGTTGTCGAACTGTAACGAGCGGTACTGGTCGCCGCCCATCGGGAACCCCGGCACGACGCTCAGGGTCTTCAACCCCACGCCCGCGAGCGCCATCGGGAGTCCGACGATGGAGACGGACTTCCCCTCGGCGTCGTAGACGAGGCGGGTGATCTCCCGGAGTGTCAGCACCGCCGGGCCGCCGATCTCGTAGACCTCGCCGACGTGGTCGTCCTCCGTGACGGCGTCGGCGATCATCGGGACGAGGTCGCCCACCCACACGGGCTGGAAGCGCGTCTTCCGGCCGCCACCGGGCAGCGGATACACCGGCAGGCCCGGCGCGAAGAGTTTCTTCAGGCGCTTGGTGAAGGCGACGAACTCGCCGCCCTCGCCAAAGACCACAGAGGGTTGGAACACGACCCACTCGCGGTCGGACTCGCGCACGAGGTTCTCCGCCCGGCCCTTCGCGCGGATGTAGTGGGTCGGCCCGTCGGGGTCGGCGCCCAGGGCGCTCAGGTGGACGAACCGGTCGACGCCGTGTTCCTCGGCCGCGCGCAGGCAGTTCTCGGTGCCGCCGCGGTGGATCTCGTCGTGGCGTTCGTTGCCGCCGCTGGGTTCGAACAGCGGCGAGAGGGCGACCAGGTAGACGACCGCGTCCTGGGACTCGAAGGCCGCCTCGATGGAGTCGTAGGCCGTCACGTCGCCCATCGCCGTCTCGACGCCCTCGGGCAGGTCTGACGGGTCGGGGTCCCGCGAGAGCGCCGTCACGTCGTGGCCGCGTTCGGCGAGTTCTGCACACAGGTGCTCTCCGATGAATCCGGTTCCGCCGACCACCAGTACGTTCATGCGCAGAGGTTCGCCCGTCCGGCACGTAAAACCAGCGCGCAAAGAGTTTGGCCGGCCACCACCAGCGGGCGCGCAGAACCGGACGGGAGAAGAAAAGATAAGACCGACGTGTGCCAACCGGGCACATGGAGCTGCCGGCACTCGTCGGCCTGGGATTCCTCCTGCTGGTGCTCGTGGTGATGATCCCGCGGATGCGGGACCGCTACGAGAAGGAGTACGAGGACGAACGGTCCTTCTTCCGGGAGCAGCGCCCGCGGATGTGGGGGCTGGTCGGCGGGATGACCGGCGGCGTCGAGGGTGTCGACGAACCCTCCGAGACCGTGCCCGGCAGGTGTCCGGTCTGTGGGACGGACAACGTCCCCGATTTCACGTACTGTGGGAACTGTGGCAGGCGGCTCCCCTCGGACGGGGAGTGATAGTGATACTGTCGGCTATAAGCCCGTGAGAAGTTTTCGCCCCACCCGGGGCGCGAAATCGCTCACGCTTCGAGGCAGGCCGCGACCACCCGCAGGAGTCGCTCCCCGCGGACCTCCTCGGCGAACAGCGGGACCCGGCGGACGTCGTGGCCGCGAAAGAGGTCCTGGGAGCGTTTTAGGGCGGCCTGCTGGACGTTCCAGCGTCGCCGGCAGAACTCGCAGTCGACGTGGTTGGGCGCGACGAAGTCGGCGTCGACGTCGACCACCTCCTCGGGGTCCTGCATGACGCGGTTGACCACGACGGTCCCGACCGGGACGCCGAACTCCGCGAGGCGGTCCAGCAGGCGCTCGGCCTCGACGACGCTCAACTCCTCGGGGACGAGCACGACCCGGAAGTCCGTCCGGTCGGGGTCCCGGAGCACGTCGCGGAACCGCTCGATGCGCGCCGAGAATTCACGGAGGCTGTCGATGCCCTCGTCTTGCTCGTCCTCGCTGCCGAGCAGTCCCTCCAGCATCCCGCCCATCCCCTCGCGCAGCGTCAGGAGTTTCCCGACCATCGAGTCGAGCATCTCGGGCAGTTCGAGCAGGCGGAGGGTGTGGCCGGTCGGCGCGGTGTCGACGACCACGCGCTCGAACCGGGGGTCGTCCATGTACTCCAGCAGGAGACGGATGGCCGCCGCCTCGTCGGAGCCGGGCATCGAACTCCCGAGGGGGTTGGCAGCGTCGCCCCCGAACAGGCCCGCGAGCGGATTGCCGGCGCCCGCGTTCTCCGCGTCGCCCGCACCGCCGAAGGGACCGCCCGCGAGGGCGTCCTCGGGGTCGATTTCGGCCGCGAACAGGGGGACGTCCTCGCGGATCCGCCCCGGTTCCGGGGGGACCGGGGTATCGAGCGTGTCCGACAGCGAGTGGGCGGGGTCGGTCGAGACGACGAGTGTCGCCGTCCCCCCGCGGGCGCTGGCCAGTGCCGTCGCGGCCGCCATCGTCGTCTTCCCCACGCCGCCCTTGCCGCCGTAGAGGACGTACTCGGGGGCGTCGACGCCCGCCGGGACCGCCGCCTCGTCGACGTCCTCGACGGGTTCGACTTCGATATCCATACCGGCGGGTAGCCACCGCGGGGTTGTGTACCCGTCGAAAGCCGACGCGGGCACCCGTGACCGGCGGGGCAGTCGGACTGGGACCGGGGTGGGGACCGACGGACGGTGGTCGGGTCGGGCGCTACGACCGCCGGGAGCGTGCCTCCCTGACCTCGGCGCCGTCGCGCAGTTTGTCCTCGCAGTTCGGACAGACGCGAGGACCCTCGTGTTCCTCGGGCGTGAACACGCGGACGTACCGTTCGGTGACGAAACCGCCGCAGTTCTGACAGACCGGCATCACTCAGAACGCTCTCACCGGCCCTCAAAGCTCTTTTGGCAATCTGCACTTTTGCCGGGGATCAGCCCAGCAGCACTCATTCGAGGGGTCGGCCGTGGTCGTCCCAGAACGCGTCGAGTTTCCCCCGGAGGAACTCGGGTGTGAGCCGGAGGAACTCCTCGCGCTCGGCCGGCGAGAGGTACGTGTGGACGCTGTGTCGCTCGCCGGGCGCGTAGCGGCGACCCACCAGCGCGCGCACGCCCACCTCCTCGGGGCCGCGGACGACACGGCCGATGGCCTGCCGGGCGCGCCGGACCGCCGGCACCGTCAGGGCGTACTCGAAGGCCCGGTCGGCGCCGAAGGCGTCGGCGTAGGCGCGCCGGACCGCACGCACGCGCGGGGAGCCGATGTTGACCAGGGGCACGCCCACCACCCCGCAACAGTGGAGTTTGTCGCCGTCGTAGTCGACGCCCTCCGTGAGCGTCCCGCGGGTGCTCGTGACAAGCACCTTCCCCTCGCCCGCGAAAAAGCGGCGTTTCAGGTCCTCTGTGGCCTCGTTGGTGGAGCTCTCGTCGACCAGCACCGGCTTCTCGACGACGTCGGCGAGGTACTCGGCGGCCCACCTGGCCTCCCGGTAGTTGGGCATCGCCAGCAAGACGTTGCCCGGCGACCGTGCGAGCGTCCGCAGGACGTGGGCGTACTCGTCGCGGGTGCGGTTCCAGGTCTCCGGGTCCCCGTTCTCGGCGGGGTCGCCGCGGTTGCGCGCGGTGAAGGGCGTCGCGTCGACCAGCCAGCTCGCGCGGTTCTCCGGCGGGAAGGAAAGGCCATAGGCCCGTTCGAGGACCGGCCGCCCACCCGCCCGGAGTCCCTCCAGGCCCGCCACCTCCGCGAAGACGTCCAGCGGTTCGAGCGTCGCGCTCATCAGCACGCCGCCGCCGAGTTCCTCGAATATCCCGCGCAGCGTCTCACCGGGCATGCACTCGAAGAGGACGAGTCCCGCGGTATACTGGGCCTGCCAGGGTTCCTCGACGCCGCGCTCGTCGGCCGGCGAGTAGTCGAGTTCGACCTCCCGGAGGTAGGTCGCGTGGTCGCGCTCCCACCACCGCCCGAGGATAGTCCCGACCGCGGCACAGACGGGGGTCCGCGCCAGCCCGAGTTCGTCGATGGCCTCCTCGACGGCCGCTCCAACCGTCGAGAGCGACCGCCAGACGTCGCCGGTGTAGTCCGCCTCTTGGGCCCACGCCGTCAGGTCGTCGGTCTCGACGCTCTCGGGGTCACGGAGCGGGATCTCGACACCGCGGTCGGGGAGGGCGTCGGTCTCGCCGGCCCGCCAGTCGCGACCGAACTCCGAATCGAGGTAGGTCCCGATGCGGTCGTCCAGCCACCCGAGGACGTCGTCGTAGAAGTCCCGCGCTCGCTCGACGGCCGCAAGCGGAACCTCCCTGCTGGCGAGCAGTTCCTCGACCTGCGTCTTGTGGTCGCGGCTCTGGCGGGCACGGGTCAAAAGCGTCGCGCAGTCGTTGCGCGCCCGCTTGAGTGTGGCCCGCCCGACCCGGTCCGAGAGCAGATCGCGGACTCGCTCTTCGAGGCGGTGGGCCTCGTCGACGACGACGAACGTCTCCTCGTCGAGAATCGAGGCGAGCAAGGGCCGCGAGTCCGGGTCGAAGAGGTGGTTGTAGTTGCCGATCACGACGTCCGCCGCCTCCAGCAGGACGCCCATCACGCGGTGGGGGCAGGTCCCACGCTCGACGGCCAGTGGGAGGTACTCCTCGGGGGTGAGCACGCCACGGTCGCCGGCCGAGAAGTCGATTGGCGAGCCACGGTTGCGGGCGTACCAGTCTGCCTCGAAGGGGCAGTACAGCGGCGTGTCGCCATCCCCCTCGACCATCGACTCCGGGGCGCTCGGTTGCTGGCGCCGGTAGGGGCTGTCTGCCCCCGCCGTCGAGAGGGTGTCCTCGCCGATTGTGCGCTGGCCGGGGGCGTCCGGACGGGCGCCTTTCGCGAGATTGGAGGCCTGTTGGGGGTCCCACCAGACATCGTCGGGGTCGGCGCCGCCGACGGCAGCCTCGGCCACGGGACGGCCGTCGCTGCCCTCGCTCTCGACGAGGTTCGCCGTCGACTCCCGCAGGTCCTCACAGCGGTCGTGGGTTCCGACATCCTCGGGGAAGACACCCTCCCGGCCGTAGGGACAGAGGTCGCGCTTGCCAACCAGCGAGATGCCGCGCAGGGGCTGTTCGCGCCCGTCGTTCATCGCCCGGAGGTCGGCGACGAACTGCTGGAGTTGCTGTTTGACCGGCGTGACGACCACCACGCGCTCGTAGGCGCCGTGGCGGACCAGCACCGCGCCCGCGGCGAGAGCGGCCATGGTCTTGCCCGTCCCGCAGGGGCCCTCCATGGCGAGGTAACCGTTCGCGCGGCCCGCCTCGATGGCCGACTCGACGGCGTCGCCCTGGTTCTCGTAGGGCTCCGCGAACGGGAAGTACTCCGGCCAGTGCTCGGCGAGCCCGTCGGCGTCCGGCATTCAGGCTCCCTGGGGCGGCCTCGGGTTTGAACCCACGGATTCTCCTACCCGAAGAAGTCGGCCAGCCGGTCGGCGGCCTCGGCGACGCGGTCGGTCGTCAGCGA
>CAZUWC010000155.1:0-5344 GCA_964623935.1 uncultured Halobacteriales archaeon | reverse complement strand
ACCGGCATCCACGTCGACTCCGCGCGCGGGACGATGACCGTCTCCGCCCTCGGCACGGAGACCGAGGCGGTCGAGCGAGGGCGAACCTTCACCGACGACGAGGTCGAGTCACTCGCGGCCGAACGGGCCCGCAAGGCGGCCATGGAGGCCGGTGGGTCGCTCGGCGAGGACCTGCCGGTCGACGTGCGAGACACCCGTCGGTTCAACGTCGTCGAGAAGGCCCGCGTCGCGGGGCAGGTCGTCGACGCGACCGCGCAGGTCGAACCAGGTCTCGCCGTCGCGTTCGGGGGTGAGCGATGACGCTCGCGCTGTACTACCACGAGGACTACCTGCGCCACGAGCACACGCCGACCCACCCGGAACGGCGCGAGCGGCTGCAGTACACGATGGACCAGCTCCGCGAGGAGGGCGTCCTGGACTCGCCGGCCGTCGACGTCCGGGAGCCGGAACCCGCCTCGACGGCGGACCTCCACCGGGTCCACGACGGGGAGTATCTCGACCGGTTGCGGCGCATGTCCGCGCACGGCGAGGGACAATTGAGCGTCGACACGCACGTCTCCGAACACGTCTGGGACCAGGCGCGCCTGGCGGCGGGTGGCGTCGCCGACGCCGTCGAGGCCGTGGCCCGCGAGGAGTATCCGCGGTCGTTCGTGATGGCCCGCCCCGGCGGTCACCACGCCTTCGCCGACGACGGCCACGGCTTCTGTTACCTGAACAACACGGCGGTCGCACTCCGTCGTGTCCAGGCCGAGACGGACGTCGACCGAATCCTGCTGTGGGACTGGGACGCCCACCACTGCGACGGCACGCAGGCGATCTTCGCCGAGGACCCTTCCGTGCTCGTCGTGTCCACCCACCAGTCCGGCCGGACGCTCTTTCCCGGCACTGGCTTTGTCCGCGAGGTTGGCTCCGGCGAGGGCGAGGGCTACACGGTGAACGTGCCGATCTCGCCCAGGACCGGCGACGACGCGTACCTCCGCGTGGTCGAGGAGGTGTTCGAGCCACTCGCCGAACAGTTCGATCCGGACCTCCTGTTCGTCGAGGCCGGCCAGGACAACCACTTCACGGACCCCATCACGGACCTCGGCGTCACGGCACAGGGCTACGCCCGACTGATGGAACGGGCAATCGACGCCGCCGACCGGCTGTGTGGCGGGCGACTCGTTGCGTCACTCGCCGGCGGGTACGGTATCGAGGGTGGACTGCCGTACACGAATCTCGCCGTCATCGCCTCGCTCGCCGGGTTCGACACCTCGAACATCCGTGAACCCGCGGTTTACGAGCCACCGTCGGCCAGCCCGGGTGTCGAGAGGGTCCTCGAGCGGGTGAAGGACCGCCACAGCGAGTACTGGACGTTTTGACACAGTGTCGAGACGAGGTTAGAGCCACTCACGACCGACGAGATTCAGCTGTTGTAAGCTCTCTGCGTCGTACTGTTCGAGGATTTCGTGAACCGTGTCCGCGACTTCACCACTGGACCAGTCGTCATCCGAAAAGAAGAGAACGCCCCAGTACTCGGATTCGTCGTACTGTACTTCGAAATCGTCGTCGTATGTGACGAGCAATACATCATTCTTCAGAGAATAGTCGGCCAATTTACTGTCCGCGTCGCCCTTCTGGAGCGTGTCGTGAAAGTGTACGTGCTCGACATCGTGGCCATAGCTCTGGAGACGGTGATACGTCTCGTGCTCGATGTGTTCGTCGAGAAGCAAGGAAACCGACGTCATTCATCGTCCGGTGGCGTGATGGTCGTCTTGTCCCGAGCCGCGTCGATAGCTTCCTGTCGCTGGCGCTCTACCTCGGCCATCTCGTCGGGATGGTCGTGGTAGTATGCGAGCGCGTGGTAGACGTCCGCAATGTCAAGGTTCAGCCGGTCGGCGACTGTTTCGGGCCGGAGACCACGTTCGTGAACTCGCTTGTAGATGTGCCGAACGCTAACGCGACTGCCCTTGATGTGGGGTTCGTCGTGAACCTCGCGGACGATTCGCGCTGACTGTTGTGCCATCTATCGTACAGTAGGCACCACGGCGTATAAGAATCCGGTGGGCCGATGGCTCACTCGAGTTCTCGAACCCGCTCCAGGGCGTCCACCAACCGCGCTGGCTGCGAGATTCGCTCGGCCAGCCCTCGCAGATCGGCGATGGACCCGCCGAGGACGACCCGGCCGGCAGTCGACGCCAGAACGAGATCAGTCCCCTCGACACCCTCCTGTAGCCGACGCCGCCCACCGTCCGACAACCCCTCGATTGCGACCACACGGGAGACTATCTGGGCGGCCTCCCGACTCGTGTCCGCCGTCTCGCCCCCGACCCCGTCGAGATGGCGCCCCGCCTCCCGGACGGTCGTCACGTCGAGTTCCTCGACACCAGGCCCGTCGCCGCCAGCGTCGCTGCGCACCCGCTCCCGCGAGAAGGCGTCGCCGATGATGGCCGCGTCCCGGGTTTCGGCGACGTCGTGGGTCCGGACGACGTGTGCGCCGCGTTCGATGGCCATCGACGTCGCCGCGAGCGAAACCGGAAGCGCCTCCTCGGTGGGCCGGCCGGCCAGCTTCCGCAGGAAGTTCTTGCGGTTGATAGAGACGAGGATCGGCTGGCCGAGCGCGCGAAACTCCCGGAGACGACGGAGCGTCTCGCGGTCGTCGGCGAGTGTCTTGTCCTCGCTCCAGCCGCCGAAGGCGGGGTCCACGATGGTCTTGTCGGTCAGGCCCTCACGGCGGAGGGCGTCGTAGATGTCGTCGACGGATTCGACGGCACCCGGTCGTTCGAGGTCCGGCGGGCTGGCCATCTTCACCACGGCGACGTCGTACTCCTCGCAGACGCGGGGCATCTCGGTGTCCGCGAACCCGCAGATGTCGTTGACCATGTCGAACCCCCGCGAGAGGGCGGCCTCGGCGACCTCGTGGTAGCGCGTCTCGATGGAGAAGATCGCGTCGCCGGAGACGGACGCCATCGCTTCGACGGCGGTGTCGAGGCGGTCGAGTTCCGCCCTGGGCGGGAGGACGTCGAAGCGCTTGTTGGCCGACTCCAACCCGACGTCGACGATGTCCGCACCCTCGCCGATGAGTTGCTCGTCGACGTACTCTGCGGCCGCGCCGGGGTCGTCGAAGACGGAGGGATCGTAGGGGGACTCCTTACTGACGTTCAGCACGCCCATGATTCGCGGGGGGTGGTCGTCGCCGATCGACAGGCCAGCGGCGTCGACTGTCTGCATGTGTGCGTGTTGGGTGGGACTCACTAAAGCCACGCGTTCGCGACCGGGGCGGTTCAGGCCCTTTTTGTCGCCCCGTCGGCTACCGCGGGCATGGGCAAGGTTTCCATCGGACTCCGGGGCTGGCGGTTCGACGAGGAGGATGTCTTCGACGCGGACGGCGAGATCCGCGACCTGGGAGAGATGCCAGAGGAGACGCGCCACAGGGTCGTCCGGCTCCCCTCGCTCATGGGCGAACCCTGCAGCGCCTGCTGGCTGGTCCACGGCGAGGGGAACATCGAGGCGTGCAACACCGGCTCCATCGTCTACGGCGAACCCCTCGCAGAGGTGCTCCTCTGTGGTGACCACGAGGCGGACTTCCTCTACTGGTTCCGGGAACTCGGCGGCAGCCAGCACGCCGGCAGCGCGGCCCTGCAGGACGAGTTCCACGAGTGGTTTCTCGACGGCGGCCGCGCGCCCGAGGGCTACCGTGGCCTCGAACACATCCAGCGTCGCGCCGGCGATGTCCCCGACAACGAGAACGACGCAGATGTTGAGGCCGTCGAAGGCCAGCTCGAGGAGATGGACCGCGCCGAACGCGAGGCGCTGGACGTGAACCTCGAGGACCTGGACGTATGAGCGACGAGGGGTCCCGCGACGAAACTGTCGGGGAGGGAGCCGCCGACGGGAGCACGGGCCCATCGATTTCGGTGGCGGTCGTCGACGCCGAGACGCCCGGCAACGTGGGGACGATCGCCCGCGCGATGAAGAACTTCGGGCTCTCGGAGTTGCTGCTCGTGGACCCGCCGGAACTCGACCCCGACGGCGAGGCCTACGGCTTTGCCGGCCGTGCACGCGAGGATATCCTGCCGAACGCCCGCGAGGTGTCCTTCGAGCACCTCCAGCGGTACCACACCGTCGGGTGTACCGCGGTGACGAACGAGAACGCCACCAGCCACGTCCGCTATCCGTTCGTGACGCCGGCCGACCTGGCCGACGACCTGCGCGGGGTCGACGTCGACACCTGCGTCGTCTTCGGGCGCGAGTCGGTCGGCCTGACCAACGACGAACTCGCCGATCTGGACCGGGTGTGTGCCATCCCGGCCAGCGAGGAGTATCCGGTGCTCAACCTCGGCCAGGCCGCGACGGTCGTGCTCTACGAACTCCGAACCCTCACCGTCGAGGAAACGCAGGTGCCCGAAATCCGTGACCGCGCCGCCGAGTCGGCCATCGAGGGGCTGCACGACCAGTTCGCCGACTTCCTGGTCGCAGTGGGCCATCCCGAGGAGAAACGCCCGAAAGCGAGGCGGCTCTGGCGACGGCTGCTCGGTCGGGCCCACCCCACGGGACGCGAGGTGCGGACGCTGCGGGGGCTCTTCCGGCGCGCGAGCGAGCAAATGCGGGAGTGATACTGCCGGCTATAAGCGCGTGAGAAATTTCGACCCCCCGTGGGGTCGAGTATCTTCACGTAGTTATAGCCGGCAGTATGAGGCGAAGGCGAGCGCCGGCAACGACGAGTCCCCGAAGGCGGCGCGTCCCGCCCGGACAGGAAAACACAAGTCGCTGACGTCCCTTGGTTCGGGTGAGACATGAGTGCGACGTCACGATTCAAACAGCTCCTGATGGTCACCGGCCTGCTGACACTGCTCGCCGTCGCCGCGATGGCGGGACTCGTCGCGTACCTCTGGTGGGACAGCAAGGGCGCCACCGCGGACATCGCCGAGTGACTGCGGAGGCGACACGACACGCGAACTGTTAAGCGGACAGCCGCGAAACCGTCGGTCGATGACAGAGGCACACATCCTGGCAGTCGGCACCTCCCCGCTCGGGAAGACCGACCTGCCCGGACGGGACCTGTTCTCGCGGGCGCTCGCGGAGGCCTTCGCCGACCTCCCCGACCCCGCCGAGGTCGTCGATGCCGTCTACGTCGGCGCACAGTCCGAACGCTACGAGAACCAGATCATGCAGGGCACGCTGCTGGCCGAGTGGGCCGGCCTCCAGCACTGTCCCGCCGAGCGCGTCGAGGCCTGCGCCGCCGCCGGCGCGCTCGCGCTGAAAAACGCCGTCCGCGACGTCCGCGCCGGCGTCCACGACGCCGTCCTGGCGTGTGGCGTCGAGAAGATGACCGCCGGCGGGACCGAGGGCGCGACGAACGCCC
>CAZUWC010000154.1:0-5402 GCA_964623935.1 uncultured Halobacteriales archaeon | reverse complement strand
CGCATCGCGTTGCCCGTCACCGCGACGGTCATGCCGGCATCACCGACCAGCACCGCCAGCCAGATGGGGACGAACCCGAAGGGGACGAGCGCCGCGAGGACGGCCTTCGCGCCGAGACTCGACCAGACGTTCTGCCGGATGACCGACGAGGCGCGGGTCGCGAGGGCACGGAGGTAGGGAAGCTTCGAAAGGTCGTCCCCTAACAGGGCGACGTCGGCGGTTTCGAGGGCGGTGTCGGTCCCGGCCGCGCCCATCGCGACGCCGACGGTTGCGGCCGCGAGCGCCGGCGCGTCGTTGATGCCGTCGCCGACCATCGCCACGCCGTCGTGGTCGGCCTCCAGATCCCGGACCGCCTCGACTTTTTCCTCGGGGAGCAACTCCGCCCGGACTTCGTCGATGCCCACCTCGTCGGCGACTGCACGCGCCGTGCGTTCGTTGTCACCGGTCAGCATGACGACCCGCTCGATGCCGAACTCGCGCAGTCCCTCGACGGCCCCGCGGGCCTCCGACCGGACCGAGTCAGCCACTGCGATGACACCCTCCAGTTGGTCCTCGGTCCCCACGAGGACCACCGTCTTGCCCTCGGCCTGGAGGTCCGGGACGACGTCCTCCAGGAGGTCCAGACAGCCGTGGCGCTCACAGAGCTGGCGCGAGCGCGCGGTGACGACGCCGCCGTCGGTCGCCGCGTGGACGTGCGAGAGGTCGAAACCCAGTTCCTCGAACAGCGCGGGTTTGCCCGCGTAGTGGGGGTGGCCGTCCAGTGTGGCGCGGACGCCCTTGCCCGCGATGGCCTCGAAGTCCGCCACCTCGCGGTCCCGGACCGCAGCCTCGTCGGCACGGTCGACGATGGCCTCGCCGATGGGGTGTTCGCTCCGGCGTTCGAGCCCGCGGGCACACCGCAGGACGTCGGCCTCCGTGTTGTCGTTCAGTGGGACGACGTCGGTGACGGCGAGTTCGCCGGTCGTCAGCGTCCCCGTCTTGTCCAGCGCAATCGCCTCCACCTCGCCCATCGCCTCCAGGTGGGTGCCGCCCTTCACGAGGACGCCGTTTCGCGCCGCGCTGGTGACCCCCGAGACGACGGAGACGGGCGTGCTGATGACGAACGCGCAGGGACAGGCCAGCACGAGCAGCGTCAGCCCGCGGACGAACCAGACCGCCCAGGCGCCGCCCAGGGCCAGAGGCGGGACCGCTGCGACGAGGACGGCGGCACCGACGACCGCCGGCGTGTACCTGCTCGCGAAGCGGTCGACGAACTGCTCGCGGTCGGTCCGCTCGGCCTCGGCACCCTCGACCAGTTCGATGACCCGCGAGAGGGTGTCATCGCCGGCGGCGGCCGTCGTCTCGACTTCCAGGTAGCCAGCTTCGTTGACGGTGCCGGCGTAGACCTCGTCGCCGGCCGTCTTGTCGACGGGCACGCTCTCGCCGGTCACCGGCGACTGGTCGACCGCGCTCTCGCCCTCGCGGACGACCCCGTCGACGGGGATGGTCTCGCCCGGACGGACGGCCACCAGGTCGCCCACCGAGAGGTCCTCGACCGGGACCCGAACCTCCTCGCCGTCCCGCCGGACCGTCGCCTCGTCGGGCGAGAGGTCCATCAGCTCCCGCAGCGAGGTCCGGGCCCTGTCCATAGAGGACTCTTCGAGCAACTCCGCGACGTTGACGAGGAAGGCCAGCGTCGCCCCCTCGAGGTAGAGTGGCTCGGCGAAGACGAGACTCGCGGTCACCGCCCCGACGATGGCCGCGCTCATCAGGAAGTCCATATCCAGCGAGCGGGTGCGCGCCGAGCGATACCCGCCCCGGAGGATGACCTCACCGCCAGCGACGATGCCCGCGACGAAGAGGATGTCCGCCAGGGAGTGGGGCGTCCCGAACAGCGTCGCGACGGCGACGTCGGCCGCCGGTGCGAGGAATTCGATGACCAGTCCCGCGGCCAGGAGGGCGCCGCTGACCCAGGTCTTCAGTCCCCGCCGACTGAACCAGACGGACTCGCGCTCCAGTGGCTCCGAGTCCGCGTCGTCGCGCACTTCGTAGCCCGCGTCCTCGATGGCCGCGACGACCGCCGCCTCGTCGGTCGCCGTCGGGTCGTACCGGACCACGACGTTCCCCGCGGCCGGCCGGGTCTCGACGGACACCACTCCGGGCCGGTCCCCGAGGGTACCGGAGACGGTGTCGGCACACGACGCACAGTCCATCGAGGGCACGTCGAACCTGGCCGTCTCCACGCCCGCGGGCGCTTCCGGCGCGTCGTCGCCGTCCATACGGGCACCTACGCACCGGACGGAATATTAATTCAACTGTTTCGAAACGGGAGTATTTTGTGAAGAAATATTAAAATAATAGAGATAGGATAATAACTCAGCCGTCCCAGTCCGCCCGGCAGTCGTCGTCACAGAAGTGTGCGGCCTGGACCTCGCCGTCCTCGATCCAGGTGAGGACCCGGTGGTTCGGGCTGTCGACGATGGCCCCGCCGCAGGTCCCACAGACCGGCGCGTCCTCCTCGGTGACGTCTTCCCCGAGGTCCGATGTCGGGTCGACCATGCTCGTCCCCAGAGTCGGGACGCCACTACTTAACACCACATATCGACAGAGTATTTCACGAACGTTCGGTAGGAACCGCCGCCGCGGCCGAACAGTGACAGTCCGTGTCGAAATTGGTTACGCACGACCGGCTCACTCGGGCCCGCGGTCCCGCAGGACAGTCTCGCCCGGTTCGATGCGCGCGCCGGTCGAGAGCGTGACGCCGGCATTCAGCGTCGTGTCGATGCCCGTCTTGGCGCCGTCGCCGACGACGACGCCGAACTTCCGTCGGCCGGTGGAGACGCGCTCGCCCTTGACCGTCAGCCGGACCGGCTTGTCGTCGTGTCTGAGGTTCGCCACCGTCGTGCCAGCACCGAGGTTGGCGTCCTGCCCGAGCACGCTGTCCCCGACATACGAGAGGTGTGGCACGTTCGTCCCGCCGCGGACGACGCTGTTCTTGATCTCAACGGCTTGTCCCACGTGGACGTCCTCGCCCACCAGCGTCGCCCCCCGGAGGTAGGCGTTCGGGCCGACCGACGCTCCCGCGCGGACGAGGACCGGGCCCTCGACGACGACGCCGGGTTCGACGGTGGCGCCTTCCTCGACGACCACCGTCCCGCGGAGGTCGGCGTCGTCGGCCACGTCGCCCGCGACGTCGCGGTCGAGGTCGGCCAGTTTCCACTCGTTGGCTTCGAGCAACTCCCAGGGGCGGCCGACGCCGAGCCACCGCTCGATGGGCACCGTCCGGACCGTCCGGCGGTCGATGACCCGCTCCAGGACGTCCGTGATCTCGTACTCCCCGCGCTCGCTTTTCGGCACGTCGAGCCACTCGCGTGCCTCGGCGGGGAAGACGTACGCGCCGACGTTGACGCGGCTGGATGGTGGGTCCGCGGGCTTCTCGACGATGCCGGCCACCGTCTCGCCGTCGAGGTCGAAGACGCCGTAGGGCCGGGGGTCCTCCACCTCGTAGGTCCCGACCGCGGGGCCAGCCGAGAGCAGTTCCGAGAGACTCCCGCGGTCGTAGAGGTCGTCGCCGTTGAGCACCGCGAAGGGCCCCTCGATGGCGTCGCGTGCCGCCCGGACGGCGTGGGCGGTGCCGAGCTGTTCGGACTGGACGGCGTACCCGACCGGGACGCCCCGGTAGGAATCGCCGAAGTGGGTCCGCACCTCGTCGGCGCGATAGCCGACGACGAAGATCAGTTCGTCCACACCCGCGTCGACGGCGGCGTCGGCGGTGTGGGCCACGAGGGGCCGGTCCGCGACCGGGAGCATCGGCTTCGGCGTCGCGTCCGTCAGGGGCCGCATTCGGGTGCCCTCGCCGGCCGCGAGGATGACTGCCTGCATACGTCGAGTGTCAGGCCGCCCCGACAAAGGGCTACCGACCGCAGTCTCACCGCCGTCTCTGTCCCCGGCGCGCGGAGACCGGTGCGCGGTCCTCGAAGGACTGGCCGCAACTGGGGCACAACCCCTCCTCGAAGAAGACAATCGGTCCCTCTCGCGTCTCGGGGTTCCACCGGACGCGGTAGCCACAGTTGTCACAGCGGGTCGTCTTGCGGGCCATACCGGCCGGTCCGTCCCGAGTCCTCATAATTTTGGGGGCCAACGCGGGGACAGCTACCCGCAGGCGGTTGTACCCGCGGCCCGGAACCACCAGTTTCAATTGGCGGACGAACTAATAGAGCGTATGGGCTTAGAGAGAGAGCACGACTGTCCCCGGTGTGGCGAGTCACGGACCTTCTGGAAGACGGGGACGACCGAACTGCATCTCGGCACCAAGCGCAAGTGGCAGTGCGGCGAGTGTGGCTTCGGTTTCGTCGAGATCGACGGCGCGGTCGACACCAGTACGGGGACGGGTACAGGCACGGGCGCGGCCTGACCCCGCGATGACGGACACTATCGAGGTACTCGTCGTCGACGAGGACGAAGACGTGCTCGAACTGACCGAGACGTTCCTCGAGCGCGCGAGCGACGCGCTCGCGGTCGAGACTGCCACCAGCGGCGGGGAGGCACTCGACCGCGTGGACGGCGTCGACTGCGTCGTCAGCGACTACCGTATGCCCGGGATGGACGGGATGGACCTCTTCGAGGCCGTCCGCGAGCGCCGCCCCGGGGTGCCGTTCCTGCTGTTCAGCGCTGCCGTCGAGGCGGAGACAGTGTCGGCCGCCGAGGAGGCAGGCGTGACCGCCTTCGTCCAGAAGGGCACCGGGACCGAACACTACGAGGAGATGGCCTCGATCATCGAGGACGCCGTCGCCGACGCGGAGTCCTGACGAACTGTTCTCACTCGTCGAGTGCCTGCCAGGAGAGCCGCGGGTTCCGCGCGGCACCGACCTGGTCGATGCGCCGGGCGGTCGTGCGCTGTGGCGCCTCGTCGAGGGTCTCCTCGTCCTCGCCGGCGACCGTGTTGAACGCGTTCGCGAGGTTGTCCAGCGAGCGTTTCGTCTCGACCTCGGTGGGTTCGGTCATCAGCGCCTCGTCGACGATCTCGGGCCACTTGGTCGTCGGCGGATGGACGCCGTAATCGAGCATCCGCTTTGCCACGTCGGCGGCGTCCTGGTCACCGGCGCTGGCGACGAACTCGTGGTGGAAGGGCCCGAAGGGTACCTCGTAGTCGACCTGTTCTGCGAGGTAGTTCGCATTGAGTACGGCTTTCGCACTGGCGTCTCCGAGTCCCTCGTCGCCGAGGCGCGCGATGTACGCGAGCGCCTTCACCAGCACGAGCCAGTTGCCCTCGAAGCCGTGGACCTTCCCGATGGTGTGTTCGGGATCGAACCGCTCGTAGCCGTCCCCGTCCTCGCGTTCGCGGACGCGGGGTGCGGGCAGAAAGGGCGCGAGGTCACGCACCACGCCGACCGGCCCCGCGCCGGGGCCGCCGCCGCCGTGGG